>DAIOWK010000081.1:0-12625 GCA_036758525.1 Myxococcota bacterium | reverse complement strand
CCCTTTTTGGATCTCTACACCGTCTTCCAGCAAGGTGGATTCATCGGTGACCGCTGGTTCCCCGTCGACCCAATTCATCCTGAAGGCGAAGCGCACGCCCTCGCGGCCGCCGAGATCGAAGCAAGACTCGACGGGCTCGGTTTGCTTCCGGCGCGCGACCCCGAACCCAAGGTCGGGGAGGGATCAGGACACCTGGGTAACTGATAGAGATTATTCGGATCCACGATCAACCTGACGTCGCGGATCTGCGCCCGCGCGCGGCCCGAGCAAATCCTGGCGGCACCCGTTGTTCGCGACCTATGCGTCGGAAAGTTGTTTCCGTTCCGAGAGCATGGCCAAGTCGAGTTGAAGGGCATTCGCGGCCCTTTGCTACGCGTTGGCTTGAGTGTTTTATGATCGTTCGACGACGCCGGAAGGAGGCGGCAGTACGTCGAGGCGATGGTGACGATCGCCGCGCATACCGTCTGGCTAGTGAGACCCCTTGAAATCTCTTATTCCGCGAGGGCTTGGTGCTTTAGACGTTCGAACTCGGTTTGGATAATGGCGTTACTCGCACGAAGACGGGTAAGACGTTCGAGGACCTCGGCCTTCTCCTCGAACGATGGGTCGCGCGCAAACAAGCCGCGAAAAATCGCCCTGCCCTTCTGAACGAGAGCGTCGTAAGACTTTCGAAGCGTCTCTGGTTCCAACTCTGAGATACCCCTTTGTGCCTCGAAGTGCGCTCGGAATAGCTGACCGACCGCAAACGTAGAAGCAGCGGCGAAGCCGGCCTGGGCAACGACACACGGTACGATTCCCCCACCGGGGATGGCCTTCACCGCCGACGCGCTGACGCGTGCTGTGCTCGCCCCCACGAGGGAGACAACGAGAGCTTTACCCGTAGCCTGATCGAAAGGCACCTCATAGACGCGAGCGAGTGCACGAACGAGATCAACCTACACTGCGGTGACCGCCGCGAGATCGAGGAACGGAATCGGAATGGCGCCTGCTGCGACGGCGTAGAGCATGTGATTGTGGATGAAGTGATCGGCCATCGTCAGTTTCCCCCACCCAGCACCTCCGTCCAAGGTGCCGTCTGCGGCTCTGCCGCTCCATCGCCGTCATTCTGCCCAAGGAGCGGCTGGCGTGACAGATCGAGCTAGCGGGGGAGCCCGAGCAGGCGCCGGCTCAGTGCGTCGCGCGCGCGGTCGGGCAGCAGCCAGGCGAGCAGAGCCTGGATCCGGGCGTCGATGCCGACCAGGTAGCGCGTCCTCGGGCGCGCTGCGGTGAGTGCGTGCTCGATCCGGCGCGCCACCCGGTCTGGCGGGATCGCGCTCCCCTCCATCTTCGCGAAGAAGTCGAGCCGGCGCGGCCCATCTTCCCGTAGAGACGCTTGCCTTCCTCCGGAAGTCGTGCCAGGGCCAGGTCGCCGTACGGACCCGCCTTCTCAAAGATCATCGTCTTCACCGCGCCAGGCTCGATCACTGAGACGTGAATGCCCGGCGGTGCGAGCTCCATGCGCAGCGCATCGGCGAGCGCCTCGAGCGCAAACTTCGAGGCGCAGTAAGGGCCGATGATTGGGTTCGAGAAACGCCCACCAATCGAACTCACGAAGACGATGCGACCGCGACCCTGCCGTACGAGGGGGAGGAAGTGCTGGGTCACGGCCATCGGGCCAATGGTATTCACCTCGAGCTGGCGGCGTAGCTCGTCGAGCGGCACGAACTCAAGCGGGCCGCCGAGCGCAACTCCAGCGTTGTTCACCAGTCCCGCCAGGCCGCGCTCGCCCACCTCGGCCGAAACGGTCTTGGCCGCTGCCTCAATGGACCCGATGTCCGTCACATCTAGAAGGACCGGCGCCATTCGTTCGGAGCCCTCAGCGCGGAGCCCATCGGCGTCCGCCACCCGGCGTACGCCCGCGAAGACACGCCAGCCCAGCCGATCGAGATGGAGCGCAGTTGCGCGTCCGATTCCGGTTGACGCCCCTGTGATCAGCACGGCAGCAGGAACTTCACGTCCGTTCATTGATTCTCCTCGGGCGCGCGATCCGCGCATACACCGAATCGCGCCCAGTAAGGGAACTCGGTTCGCCGATGGGACGTCATCTCGAGCGCCCTCTCGCACGGCGCCCACCGGGTGCCGAAATCGTCAACTTCTCTAGGTCCTACGACTCGCAATCGGAGAAAGGTTATCGTTCGAGCTGTCGCAGTCACTCATCCGCTCGGTGCAGCCACCCGGCCATTCCCATCTCTTGGAAGGTCCGCAAGCCTCCCGCAACGCGAGTGCGAAACCCCCGGTCCGCTTCTCGGTCACGCCCTCCTAGCCGATCCGTGGCTTTGCCGTAGGCTCAAGCCCAGCATGGATTTGGGCACCATCGCGAACCTGATCGCCGCCGCGGGCGTTATCGCCTCACTCCTCTACCTCTCGCGGCAGATTCGACAGAACACGGACGCTGTACGCGCATCGAGCTACCAAGCCATCGTCGATGGGAATGCCGCGTTCATGCTCACGTTGGCGCAAGATGCAGCCCTGACGGCGCTCTTCATCCGCGGTTCGAGCGTTCCGGGGGACCTCACACCCGAAGAGCAGGTTCGCTTTAGCGCGCTGCTTGGCCAGATTGTGGCACGCTTCGACCTTGCGCTTCACTTGCACCAGCAGCACTTTATCGACGTCGACGTGCTCGAGACCTTCTTCCGCATGCTCGAAGACAATCTGAAGAGCCCGGGCGGAAGCGCGTGGTGGCGTGCGAACAAGCGCCTCTGTTCCGACCAGTTCAGGCGTTTTATCGAACCGCGGCTCGCTCCAGCAACACAGGGCGACCCCCCCTCTAAACTCGGGCGCCTCGATTGAGCGTCCTCAGCCGAGGCTGTCGCAGGGCCACGAGGAAACCCTGGCAACCTAGATTTGAGGGGCAACCTTCGTCTTGTACCGTTCAGAGCGGAAGGGGAACATATGAACATCAGCGGCAACACGATCCTCATTACGGGCGGTGGCTCGGGCATCGGACGCGGACTGGCCGAAGCATTCTTCAGGGAAGGCAACCGAGTCGTGATTGCCGGCCGTCGGCGCGAAGCGCTGGAAAAAGTGACAGCAGCGAATCCAGGGATGAAGGCCGTCGTGCTTGACATCGAGAGCCCCAAAAGTATCCGCACTGTTGCGTCTCAGATGGCAAGCGAATTTCCTACCCTGAATGTCGTCATCAACAATGCCGGCATCATGCGCCCCGAAAACCTGATGGCCCCGCCCGAAGACCTGGTCGACGCCGAAGCAATGGTGACCACCAACCTGCTGGGTCCGATCCGCTTGACAGGTGCTCTGATCCCGCTGCTCAGGCGGCAGCCGCGGTCGACGATCATGAATGTCTCGTCCGGGTTGGCCTTTCTCCCGCTGGCCATGACCCCCACTTACTGCGCGACCAAGGCTGCCATCCATTCCTACACGCTATCGCTCCGCTGGCAGTTGAAAGGAACGACCACCGAGGTCATCGAACTGATCCCGCCCTACGTCGCGACGGAGCTGATGGGCCCGCAGCAGGTAGAGGATCCGCGGGCTATGCCGCTTCAGGATTTTCTGGCAGAGGTCATGCGGATTCTGCGAACACAGCCGGGCACCGAGGTTTGCGTCGAGCGGGTCAAGCTGCTCCGCTTCGCCGCCGAAAGCGGCAAGTTCGACGCGACTTTTCAGGGTTTCAATGAAGCCATGCCGGCGCCCCACTGAGCCCAAAACCGCGGCAGATCGGCGCTCATCTAGGTTGTGGCGTGAACCGCTGCAATGAGACCTATGAGATCACATCCGATTCGCACAGAATTCCAGCGCAGCCACCCTTTCACCAACCGCTCGCACACCGCGGCCTCAATGGGGCTCATGCCAGCGTCCGACGGGAGCATGCCAAGCGCGCGGTTGGTCGGAATGAAGAAGAAGGTGATGAGGCTCGTGTGTGCGATCCCGCACAGCGAAGCGAAGAGCAACCAGATTCGCGCTGGCGTATCCAGAAAAAAGGCCGACAACAAACCTAAGAGGGACGCGGCAAGGAGGGCCGGCAGAAGGCGTCGAAAGTGCGCGACCACCTTCCCCGACGTCGGATTGGCCGCCCATTCATGTACCGACTCCGGTGGCTTCGCGCTCCAGGAAGGGACCAGAACCGCTGTGTCGAATAAGTGACTCCCAAGGAGCGTGGCGAAGAGCAGGATTAGAACCCAACCCACTCCGTTGGCGATTAGGCTCATCTCCCCTCCTCCTGAGCGAGCACTGCTCTGCGCGCTCGGTGTGCAACAGGCAGGCCTCGCCCGGCCGGCGCTGAGCCATGAGCCCGCCGGTTTGTCGCGTCATGCTACCGCCCCTGAGCCCAATCGGTAGATTTTTCAACCGTCTGCTGCCGTGAGTTCTGGCGGGGAGAGCGGCCTGATCGGAACGCAGTGACAGCGACTCCCTGCGCCGCTGACTCGGACCCCGCGTGGGTACCAAGCTCAACGACTCTAAGCAGGTGGCTTGTGATGAGGGAAGCGCTTCAGGCACGCGCGGGCGCACGGTTCGCAGTCTGGGGTTCCCGTCGGCCGCCCGGGCAACGCGCGCCGGCGTCGCGAGGCGGCGCGCCGTAAGGCGGCGGAGCCAAGCCGACGAAGCGACCTCGACCCGACGCTAGAGGGGGCCCTCCGCTCGCTGCGGAACGATTTGTCCGAGACGCTTGCGGCAGAAATCTGCGAACCAGATCGCGCGGGTGCGGGGATCGAAGGCGAGCCCGGCTGCGAGATGCGCGACAGGCTCTCCCGCAGCACGGCATTCCACGCCCGTGCTCACGTAGGGATAGAGCGAGATCGGCGGCAGCAGGATGACGCGGCCCGTCTCGGCCTGCACGTAGCCCAGGGTGGCGCCGCGCGCCGGATCGTCGCGTCCGTCGGGAGCCTTGTCGCTCCCGTCAACGCGGCCCTGACCAAACCAAAGATTGCCATCGTCGTCGCGCGCGAGGGAGTGCATCTGGTCCTTTCCCGGGCGGAAGCTCAACACGGGATATTCGATGACACAGGGATTCATGCCGCGGGCGTCGAGAACGGCGCAGCGCGGATCGTCAAAGCGCTCTTTCGGGATCCGGGACACGCTGCCCGCCTCCTGGGCAGAGAACGCGACGCCGCCGCCTGCGTCTTCGGCGAGGCCCCAGGGGCCCTGCCCAATCAGGCGGTAGAGGCAGCACTGGGATGGGCAGGGGTGCACGGCGCTCCTCTCGGAAAAGGAGCACGTGCAGTGCGAGCGCTGGCAGCTGGCCTCGCCGGGCGGGCGGGCGAGCGGGAAGCGCTGGAAGGCCCCCGTCCCCGGATCGAAGCGACCGACGTAGTTCCCGCCCCAGTACCCGGAATACCAGATCGTCCCGTCGGTGTGTCGGAGCAGCGGCCCCGGCAGCAAGAGCGGCTCGCTGCCCGTCGGCACCGGAATGGGATACTCGCGGAAGCAGGCGCGCTCGTCCCGCGCACCGGGTGCGCAGACACGCTCGGCGAGCACGCAGTCACGATCGTCGAGGCAGCGGCGATGTCGGGTCTCGCTGCAGACACCGACGCGCTCACCTGCCGGGACCTCGCATCGCTGGCGGGGCGCGAAGTCGAAGGTCGGGTCGGACGGGATCTCGGCCGGGTCGAAGCTCGTGAGGCGCGCCTCGTACGCCACGTGATCCACGCCACCCTCGCGGACCGAGCGGCGGCCCTGTGTGAACCAGACGCGACCCGTCGCGGGGTCTACGGCAAGCCCCACGATCGAATTGTCGTTGCCGGGAACAGGCCAGATTTGCGGCGCTCCCCCCTCCGGCGCGAGCATCACGATGCGCGAATGGTTCGGATGCACGCCCCGGTAGAGTTCCCACCCGCCCTCCGTCGCGAAGACCCGGCTGCGCTCGTCGACCGCAACGGACTCGCCCAGCATCGAGACCGGGGTCGGGCCATCCCCGAAGAGCTCCGACGCGAAGATGCCCTCCGGGCGTCCTTGGGGCAGATCGAACACCGTCCATCCGTCGTCAGGGGCGAGGCGCTTGAGCTGGGTGTGGAACTCCTCGTCCACGACCACGCGCGAGCGTTCGTCGACGGCAACCGCGAGCGGCGAAGGGTTGCTGGCGGGGTCGGAGCGTGGCACGTCGTAGTGTCGGTACCGGAAGCGCTCGACGTGCGCCGGGAGGCTTGCGGCGAAGGGGATCAAGACCTCGATCGAGAGCTCGGTTTCGTCCGCAAGCTGGTCCGGCACGGCGATCACGATCCGCTGGTTGCCCCAGAGCGGCACGCGACTGCGATCGTCGGATCCGACCTCCAAGGCGACACGGCCTCCCGCGCCGCGGAGAAGAACGCCAGACCCCGCGCCCCGAAGGCCGAAGCCGCTGCCCGTAACAGACAGGAGTGCCAGTCGACCGGGGTTGTCGGCCGGATCGTCGTGCAGGAGCGCCGTCGCCGGCGCGTACACGCGCGGAGCAGCACAGCCGGTCCAGGCGAGGGCCGCAGCGAGCATCAGCGACGAGAGCGGTCGCATGTCGTACGGCGCCTCCGCCCTGAGAGCTCTGGGTGGGATCGAATCGACATCGTCGTCCAGCGTCCCCAGAGGCCAGCCCCGCTTCGGCAGCCCACCGCAGGTCCCGGAGGCGGGGGCGCGTGCTGGCGCCGACCCTTCGGAGCCGTTGCGAGTCGACTCGATTCCCCGATCATACGTTCCCATCGTGCAGCCTGCCGTCCCTCGCGAAGCACGCATCGGCCGACTCACCGGGCATTTGGTCGAGGCGCTCGCCGCGCTCGTGCTGACAGCGCTCCTGCTGGCGGGCGCGGAATGGGGCGCCGGCGTGTACCTCGGGCGACGGGCGGCGGCAATCCACGCGGCGAACCTCGAGGAGGCGAAGACGGACTTCGCGGCTGGGGTGCAGGTCTGGATGGACATCAACCCCGTCCCGCTCGTCCCGGATCCGGAGCTCTTGTGGCGCAACCGGCCGGGCAGCCAGAAGACGCAGCCGATCAATCCGGAGGCTTACGATCGGCCGGCTTCCTGGACCGCGACGGTCGACGCTCGCGGCTACCGCAGCGGACCGCCGAGCCTCGCGGCGGATCACCCCGGTGTGTATCGAGTCCTCTGCGTCGGCGACTCGATCACCTACGGCTTCAACGTTGACGGCGACGAGACCTATCCGCGACAGCTCGAGGCGCTCCTCGAGCGCCGCTACCCCGGCCGGCGTTTCGAGGTGATCAATGCCGGCGTGCCGGGATGGTCCTGGATCCAGGGGCGTCGTTATCTCGAGCTCGAGGGCCTTGCGCTGCGGCCCGACGTGGTCGTCATCGGGCACGGAACCAACGACCAGTTCTTCCCGGCGACGATCACCGACAACGAGCGCATCGGCCACTCAACGGGCTGGATCGCGCGCACGTACCGACGCCTCGCGAGCCGACTCACGCGGACGAATCTCTCCCAGCTCGCCCACCTGCTGTCGTCGCCTCGCGCCGGGCCCGGCCGAGGCTGTGCGGCGCAGCCGGCTGGCGCCTGCCGGCGGGTCGCGATTCCGGAGATCGAGGCCGCAATCCGGGAGGTCGATGCGATGACGCGCGCCGCTGGCGCCGACCTCGTGGTCTTGAACACCGACTTCATGGAGACCCCGGCAGTCGAGGGTCTGCGCCGCGCTGCGGCGGCCGAGCCGCTGCGGTTCCTGGACCTCGTCGCGCGCTTCCACGCGCTGCGGACAGAAACCGAGGAGCGGCGCGAGAGAGAGCGCGGCCTCGCGCCGGCCGGACCGCTCGATGCGCCGCCGTCGGCCGACGCGCACACGGTCGTCTTGCGCCTGGCGAATGCGCCCCGGGCGAGCTCCCTACGCGTCCGGGGGAGCGCCTTCCTCCAGGATGCGTTCCACTTCGACGAGCCCGCGTACGATGACGGAACGCACGGCGACGAACGAGCGCAAGACGGCGTGTTCACGGCCACGCTCGCGGTGCCGGCCGGGGTCCTCGCAATCGAGTACCTGTTCGTCGCGGACGGGCAGCCGGAGTTCAGGCCGCTGCCGCCCTTTCCCTCCACCCAAGGCCTGCGGATGCTGCCCGTGGGTGAGAGTGCCCGTGGACCCGTCGAGATCTTCGGTGCGCTCGCCTACATGGCGGAGCGGACACACCCGAATGCTGAGGGTCAAGGGATCATCGCCGCGGCGGTGGCGGACGAGCTCCCCGCCCTGCCGTCGTTCCGTCGCGTGCTCCAAGGCCCCTATCGGGAAGAGACCGGAGACACTTCTCTTCGATAGACGACGGGGAAGTTCGGCCCGGCGTCGACCATCGGGGTTCCGGGGGGAACCGTGACGCGCGGATCGATGGAGGCCGTCGCCATGACGCCGTCAGGCATGTAGAAGATCGTATAGCCGGCGCGTCGCCGTCCCGACGTGTTCGCCGGTGAGCCGTGCCACGTGTAACCGTGGTGGAAATGGACTTCCCCCGCCTTCACGGGGCACGACACTGGCGCGCCCCACTCCACAAGTGCCTCCCGCGGGTTCGACGGAGGCTCGATCGCAACGAACTCGTCGCGTGTGGAGCGCGTCCTGAAGCGGTCGAGGTGGAAGGTCTGATCGCCCCAACGCTGGCTGCCCGGCACCATCCACATGCAGCCCGAGTCTTCGTCGGAGTCGTCGAGCGCCACCCACGCCGTGAGAAGTCTCGTCGGCGGGGAGGTCGACTTGTGATAGGGAGCGTCCTGGTGCCACTCGAAGGCGGCGCCCTCGTGCGGCGGCTTGTACTGCACGGTGTCCTGCCAGACCTGGAGGAGCGACGCGCGCGCCAGTCGAGCCGCCATGCCGGCGATCGTCGGGTTCTCGATCAGCCGCCGGAATGGCTCCGACACCTTCCAGAGATCCGTGATCTGGAGGTGGCGGCGGCCGGTCCGCCGGCTCGCGTCGGTCCAGTACATAGGGATCTCCACCCCGCGGTTCCGGTCGCGAAACAGGGTGTCGACGAAGCGCTCGAGTTCATTGGCCAGAAGCTCGACCTCTGCCCGGTCGAGGACCGGGCCTCCCAAGACGAAGCCGTCCCGGTTGAATGCGCGCACCAAGGCGCCTTCCTCGGGCGTTCGCAGCGGCGCGCCAGATCCGCTTTCGAGAATTTCGTTGTGCGAGGAGATCACGCCCCGTCCTTCGTGGCATGGCCACCCGACTCGCGTTCCGCGAGCAGGGCCCGTACGCGCTCGATGGAACGACGGGAGCGCTCTTGCCGGCGGGATGTGGCGCGCAACAAATCGCCTGCATGCGCAGGCGTCAGCTCGAGCGCGCCGCTTGCGACTGCGGCCCGGAAGGCGTCTGCGATAGACGCCGCTGTGGCGCCGGCGTCCGCAGGGAGCGGAAGGGCACCGTGCAGTGGGAGCTCGCGGAACGGAACGACCCGGTAGTCGAGCGCGTTCCAGTAGTACTGCCAGCGCGGCGACGTCCAGCCTTCATAGACCCGCTCCCAGGACTGCCGCCCGAAGTGAGGCTCGAGGCAGGGTGCAGTGAGCTCCTCCCCCTCCTCCTGATAGCGGAAATCAACGGAGAGCCGCAGATGCACCTCGCTCGCGTTGTGCAAGGCCGCGTGCGCGGTAAACGCCGTGAAGAGCAGAACGTCGCCCAACGCGAAATCCGTGGTGACCCACCGAAGCGACTCAAGCAGATCGCGCGGGATCCGCGCCTGGCGATTCCCAGGGCCGGGATGGGGCTCGAGGGGCAGCACCCCGAAGCGATGCGAGCCGCGGAGGACCGCCAGGGGACCGAGCAGCTTCGGACAGTCGCTGAGCGGGATCCAGGAGGCCGTGAGGCGAGGCGTCCCCTGATTGTTGGGGTAATCCTGATGCGGCGGCGTCGTCATCTCGTAGTTCGCCGGGAAGACAAGCCGCGCGACCTTGAGGGGGTGAGGGAACGCTGTCGGCCCAAGGACCTGTCGCATCGCGGCGAGCAAATCCGGGTGGTGGGCGAGGACATGGAACTCCTCGATGCGCTGGACGGCGTCGTAGGCCTCGGCGAAGTCCTTATGGCTCTCGTCGAGCGGAGGCCGGACCGGCATGGCGTCGAGCAGCCACTCGCCGCCTGCGATCCATCCGTGCTGCGCCAGGACCTCGAGGATCTTCCGGCGCAGCCGCAGCAGGAGCTCGCGATCGAGGAGCTTCGGGAGGTATATGTATCCGTCCTGCTCCATGCGCCGGCGGAGTGCGGGCGCATCCCCGAGTAGCTGGCTCGAGTCGCGCATTGGCAGGAAGGCCCATTCGTTATTCATCGCGTGGAGCCTATCCAGGGGCTAGTGCACGGGGCGACGAGACGAAACGTAGAGACGGACCCGAGGTACCTGCGCAGACGAACCCGCATTGCGACACCCTGATCCAGAGAACACGAGGAGGGATCGGGCGAACGACGTTCGGGATTGAGCGCGGGTTCCGAAGAATCCCACGGCTACCCTCGAGCCACGCGCGCGCGATCAAAAAAACCTCAACGAATACGAGTCTGATCGAGTTTTCGGAAGGATAGGGGGCTGAGTTCCCGGCGTGGGCGATCTGCCGGGCCGTAACCGGCGTGGCAGAGGTCCAGGGGATGGGAGGAACCTCCACGCGGGCGCTCCCTCCCATGGGTTGCAGGCGAAAGCACATTCGGTACCGACACGCCCCGGCTTCGGTCGGGCCGTTCTCTTGCTCGGGCCGCGCACCGTGGGGCTCGCAGTTCGATGCCGCCCTCCACGAGCAGTAGGTGGGGGTGTCGCGTCACACGCGCGTCGGCTTCGAGCAGATTGAACCTGGACGGAAAGCTCGGCCTGGCCAAGAGCAGGACAGACTCGAACGCCTTCTGCGACGCATTCGCAGGGGTCGTTGTGAAGGCCGAAAACAAAAGGGCTGTAGCGTCGGTCCCTTCGGTGACATGCGCTCGCCGCGGGCCTCCACTGGGAACGCGGGCTGAGCCAACCGCGCGTTGCGCCCGCAGAGCGTATCCTCTCCTATCGAAGGGGTCCTTGTCGCGGGCTCCGGGACCGCGTGCCGAGCGGTGACTTCGGTCACAGAGTCGCCTCCAGCACTTCGATTCACCGTTGTCCCCGAATCGTCTTCGCGAGTCTCCTTGCCTACCGTTTCCCACACCACCGTGTTTCACTCACAGTTGCCTGTGCGCTGCCGTGCCTCCGGTCACAGACGCCCTCCGTATTTTTGGCCACCATGTTCTCGGCCTTGGCGCTAATCCGCGAGGGCCGCCGGCGCTCTGAGCCCATCGGGTAGCCAGTCCCTCCCCGTTTGAGCTCTCGGCGCCGGCCTCCTTCCCGTCGCCCTTCGACCCGCATGATTGTCGGCATACACACAACCTTGACCGCTTGGCCAAGAACGCTCCAGCCCGGGTCTGGTTTGCTCTACACCTCTCGACCGGTGTGGGACGAGCTCCTTCGCGGTCGCCGACCACGTGGACCGCGCAACACTCCGCCAGAGTGAGCGGCTTTAGACACATCCGGTTCGTCGGCCCGCCCATGGACCGGGCCCGGCGCACCTTTCAGAATTTCTACCCGTTTTGTGCCCGGGGCGTATGCTGGCCTCAGGCCCCGCGTGACCAATTCGCGGAGGCGCGGCGCCGTGGGCCAGCAGCGCCCTTACCCAGATCGAGTCGGGCGTCTGGTGGTTACCGGCGCAAGCAACGGGGAGCCCAAACTGGGGTCCCTCGCTGCGAGCAACCAGGAGAAGGCGTGATGACTCCCGATCAGTTTATCAAGCCGCTCGTGATCGTATTCGTCGTGCTCGTGGTGTTTCTGGCCGTCCGGGGTGGCAGTCGTCGTCAGACCAGGTAGGCGGCCCGAAGGCCCAAGCCCTGCACGTCGGGCTGACTTCGCATTGATCATGCGGCAAGGATGTCCTCTGGCCGAAGCGGTGTTGTCTGCTCTCGGGGTGAGGCGAAGTATGATCGAATCTCGTAATGCAGAGCGTTGGGAGGTGGCGAGAGACAGAAATCGAATGGCCAGACCATGGATCGCGCTCGGGCACCAGGGAAACCTCGGGAGAGGTCCGGCGATCGTGGCCAGACTCCGCAGATCGAAGCACGCCATTGAGGACCCGATTCCTCGGACCACCGCCCGTCAAATGGGCCGCCCCGGGCGGTCCCCGAAGCGACTGGAGGAGCCCCCTAGCCCATTCCCCTGGGGGAATGGGGAGCAAGGGATGCGGGTATCCCTCTTCTTGGCTGCGACCTGCCAGCCCGGTTGAATCCTCACCTCCGTCGTCCGCTGGAGCGCCCTGGGGTGATACGCCCAGTCTTTACCAGATTGATGAGGGGGATACCCGACCGGAAGAGCATGGAAGGAGTGCGGCGCGGGACAAAATCACCCCAAAGACGGGGCCGAATCAAATTATGGTAATATTGCTTACCAAAACTTTACGCGACCGTAACCAAAACTCGATGAGCGCTCAGGTGTCTTGCCCCTGCTTTGGTCTTTCGTCGTTGTAGAGGAGCCTTCCTTGCCGCGGTGTTCTCCCTGCATGGTTGAGTTGGCGGCCAAAGCATCGAAGCGCGGAGCTGCGTGCGGTCGGCGTGAATAGCGATCTGGCGCATCCTGGGAGGGATCCGGCCGGAAGGGCCGAGTCGCAGATCGCTGCCGATTCACGGCCGGCGCGAGCGGTCCAACCACACGCCGCGGTCGAGCTTCCGGAGAGCGCCTACGACCACTGCGATCGC
>DAIOWK010000080.1:0-12667 GCA_036758525.1 Myxococcota bacterium | reverse complement strand
GATTGCCGAGCTCTTGATGCGACGCGGCGATGATGCTGGCCGGAGCCTTTCCCCGAGCGACCGTGAGGGCCGGTCTCGGCTCGCCCGTCTCGTCGGACCAGGTCTTGCGGAACCAGAGCGTTGGCAAGAGGTGGAGATCCGCAGCCTGGGGGCCGCGGTTCGAGACGCTGATACGGATGAGGAGATCCTCGGGAGCTGCCTTGGCGTATTCGACCTGGACATCGAAGTAGCGGTCGCTCCCGAAGATCCCCGAGTCGAGGAGCTCATACTCGAGTTCATGGCGCGTTCGCTGACCATTGGTTCGCAGGAGCTCATCATAGGGATAGGCATCCTGGGGATATTTGTAGAGCCATTTCATATAGGAATGCGTCGGCGTGCTGTCGAGGTAGAAGTAATATTCCTTCACGTCCTCGCCGTGGTTCCCCTCGCTGTTCGTGAGTCCGAAAAGCCGCTCCTTCAAGATGGGATCGACTCCGTTCCAAAGGGCGATCGCAAAGCAGAGCCTTTGCTTCTCATCGGAGATCCCGGCGAGTCCGTCTTCGCCCCAGCCATACGCGCGAGAGCGGGCTTGGTCGTGCGTGAAGTAGCCCCATGCATCTCCGTTTTCACTGTAATCTTCGCGGACGGTTCCCCACTGGCGCTCGCTCAGGTACGGCCCCCACTTCCGCCACGGTACCTGGGACTCTCGAGCCGCGGCGAGTCGTTTCGACTCGGCATCCTCGGGCGGGGAAGGATTTTCGGTCGGCATGGGTGCGATCCCCTATCCAAGAAGTTCGCTCTTGGTTAGACGTCGTGATTTCTCGAGCGGAATCCGAACGACATTGCGAAGAAGAGTTTTATCTCAGCAATCCGACGGGGTCCATTCTAATGTTGCAGATGAATGGCGTGACAGATCACCGGCGTCGTCGTGAAGGAAGACGAATCTTTACGAGGCTGATCCGGCCTTAGGAGCGGCAAGCGGCTCAGAAGTAAGCCGCGAGGCCCACGCTGACGTTCCGGTGGTAGCCGGGCGTGAAGTGCCAGTCCGGGACGCCCGCGGCCGGCTCCCCCGGGAGACGGGAGGTGTAATAGAGCTCGGTGCTCGCATAGTTCTCGTTGGTCAAGTTCTCGACCGCAAAACTCAGCTCGAAATGCCGCCATCGGTAGCGGAGAAAGAGATCTGCTACGGCATAGCCATGGAGGAGCGCCACCTGGTCGCCCTCCACCCCGTAACGCCGGCCGAGGGAACGCAGCCGGAGATTCGCCGTAATGCCGCTCGGGTGACGCGCGGTAAGCCCCGTGGCAAGCGTCCAGATCGGCGCTTGGTCCACATAGCCACTCCTGCCCAGCACTGCAGTCGAGTAGGTGAATTGGAGATCATAGGTGAGCCACTCGAGGAGATGGGCCTGCGTCTCCAGCTCGACGCCCTCCCGGTGCGAGCGGGGGCGCGCCTCGGTCGTCCCGGTATCGGGGTCAAAGACGAGCTCCTCCTGGAGCTGAAGCCACCAGTAGGAGGCGCTGAGGTTCACGCGCGATCCCACGTGCGTGCGCACGCCCACCTCTTCGCCCGTGGCCACGGAAAGGGTCTGAAGCGAGGGATCGCAGCCCTCTGTAGGGAGGTGGCAGGTCACCACGCGGGCGTCATTCGAGTGGTAGCCCTCGCCATAGTTCAGGAAGAGCTCGGAATCGGCCAAAGGCTGGAAGCTTACCGAGAGGGGACCCTCCAGCGAGAAGGGCCTCAGCACGAGGCTCGCCTTGGGCAGCACGAGATTCGCCTGCGTATTCCCGTAGGATCCGCCGGGGCCGGGAAGCTCGTTTTTCACATTGAACCAGAACTCCTCCACGCGCAGGCCCAGGATCGAGCGCGCCCAAGGCGCAAGGAAGATCTCGGCCTGCAGGTAGGGCGCAAGTGAGGTCTCGTTGAGATCGTTGCTCTCGGTCAAGCTCGTGATTTCTCGCTGCGTCTGATTCCCGACGCTCACCCGCGCGTCGTCCGTGCGGAGCTGAAGCCCCGCCGAGAGCGCCACGGGGACGATCCCCAGGTCGAACCGTCCGTGGTAGGCGATTTCTCCCCCATAGAGCCAGCGGCGGTCGCGCTGAACGATTCCGTCGCCGTTTGTCGGGTCATTCAAGAAGAAGGTGAAATCTGAGTACAGGTTGAGCTTGTACTCGGAGGCCCAGGCCGTCACCTCCACGCGCTGCGTGGGAGATGGCGTCCAAGTGTCCCGCAGGAGAACGTTAAAGCGTTGGCTGTCCCCTCCCTGGCTGGGATCGATCGAGCCCCAGCGAGAGATCTGCCCGTCGTCGACGGCGCGGAGCGGGATCTCGCCCGAGGCGTCCCAGCTCCCCGAGTACCAGGAGCTCCAGAGGGTGAGTTTCTGGGTGTCCGACAGCTTCGCGCTGAAGCGGCCATAGAGCTTATAGCTGTCGAAGTCTTCGGGATTGCGGAAGGGACCATTCGTCACATCGCCCTCCACCGCGAGCACGGCGCTTAGCGCCGGATCCTCGCCCGCGAAGGGCCCCGTCCGTGGCGAGCCCATCACGAGATACCGCTGCGTGTTGAACTGCCCGATCTCGAGCTTCGCGACGGATTCCGCCAGGCGCTCGTAGGGCACGAAGTTGATCGCGCCCGCGGTATCGAAGTCGCCGAGATTCGCGTAGTAGGGACCTTTGGAAATATCGATCCGTTCGACGGTCTCGGGAATCAAGAAGAAGAGATCCGCGTAGCCCTGGCCATGGGCATTGCTTCGCAGGTTGACCGGAAGTTCATCCACGAAGATCGCGACATCCGTGCCGTGGTCGGAGTCGAAGCCCCGCAGCAGCAGTTGGCTCGCCTTGCCCCCGCCGCCCGGGTAGGTGGTGAAGAGACCGGGCGCGGCTTGCAGCAGATCGGCGGGCCGATTGATCGGCTGGTCTTCCACTTCGGCCGCGGGAACGCTGAGCTGAGAAGCCGCGGTCGCCGGCCGCTTCTCGTGGACGGTGATGTCGTAGGGGTTGGGATTTTGCGGCTGCGAGGTTGAGGCATCAGACGGCGAAGCCGGCGTCTGGTCGCCCGGATCCTGAGGCTTGGGTGTTGCGTCCGCGGGGACGTTTGGGGCGGTGGGGTCCTCCGCCCAAGCCACGCTGCCTGACGCGAAGAGCAAGAAGAAGAGGAGGGCGACCGCGAGGGAGCCAAGGAGACTCCTCTCGATCGGTGGAAGGGACGGGGCTTCCGGGCGCGCAACGCCTGACGCCGTCTCGGGCTCGGGTCGGTGCGAAGCGGAGGGGCGACCGACGAAGGCATTGGCGAGGGAGAGAATCCTACGAGGGCTCGCCCGTCGGCGTGTGGGAGCCGAAGCAGCCAGGGTCCCCTCGACGCGACGGAGTCCACCCAGCGGCTTCCGTCGCGCAGCAAAGCCCTAGGGGACGCCCTACGGTTCGGCAGTGCGCGCGAACCGCCATCGAAGCGCCGGGTGGCTTGCGAGCTTTCTACCCCGAGCGGTTCGGAATCGTCAACCGACCGCGCTAGGACTTCCCGCTCGCGCCGCTCGGGCGTCGGATCGCCCGGAGTTGTCGCGCGCGAGCCCAGACCAGCCCGAAGAGTCTTCTTTGCTCGCTCAGGAAGCCTGGCGCAGGTTCGCCTACGATGGAGCCAGGAGGCGGGGAGAATGGCCAGTCTATTGAAGGAGTGGCCGAGGGCCAACTCGCGCCGGATGCCCCCGGCGACGGGCGCGTGGCGATCACCGCTTCTCTCCATGCCCCTCGAAACCGCTGTGACGTTGCCATTTCTCCTGCCCTCCACGCGCCCGAGCGGCAGTCGGGTCCTCGTCGCTGCCGCTGCGGCGTCGCTCGTAGTACATGGGCTTGCCTTGGTTTGGATGCTCAACAGTGCACCCCTTCCGGCGCCCGCATCGCCCCCCATCCCCGTCGAGCTCGTTGCGATCGTCGAAGACGGCGCGCGTGCAACCGCCGCACCCGCTGCGAGCGACCCAAGTATGCGTACCCCCACTCCCCCGCCGGCCCGCAGTGCGGCGCGACGACCCGCAACTGCCTTATTCATGCCCAGACCAGCGGCACCCCACACCATCATGGACGAACCCGCCCCGGAGAACGACGGGGGTGGTGCGCCGAGTGCGCTCGTCAGTACCCCCCCCTGCGGGAGAGACGGGAGTGGTCCGCCGGGTGTTTGGAGAAGGAGAGGTCGACCTTCCGGCAAGGCCGCTCGCCCGTGTGCAGCCTCGCTACCCGGAACACGCGCGGCTCATGGCGCGCGAGTCCGATGTAAAACTCGCAGTTACGGTCGAGGCCGACGGCGCCGTGTCGAGGGTTGAGCTCGTGCAGAGTGGCGGAGAAGAGTTCGATCGCGAGGCTCGCGAAGCGGTGGAACGCGTGCGCTTCGAGCCCGCGCGTCGAGCGGGCGTTCCCGTGTCCGCCCTCGTTGCGTTCACCGTGCGCTTTCGTCTCGACGACTGACGGGCGCGGCATCGAGACCGGTGCCCATGCTCCCAAAGCGCCTCCGCGCACGCTTCGCTGCGAGGACAAACGAACAATCCGCCGTCCGCGAATACAACGAGGGCGACAAGAAATCGGCGATGGCCCGACTTCCTCGGTGACGCAGCCGCTCGGGTCGAGCGACGCGGTCTACACCTCGGTCGCCGCGGGCGGACCTCCCGGGTCGTGTCGTTCCCTTTCAGCGGAGATCAGTTCGCGACCTGCCCCGAGCGCAGGTTTGCGAGACGTGTCGCCACCAGCTTCGCCCAGTAGTCCATCACGTTCTGAGCATCGCCCCACTCCCACTGTGCGGCCGTCTGAAGCGAACCGCCGCCGATCCGGCGGTCTACGCCAGCTGCCAGCAGCTCGCCGGTCCTCGAGTCTGTCACCTCCAACTCGCCCTGGGCTGAGCCGACGAAGGGATAAGAATCCGTCGCAAGAAATTTGAGCGTGGCGAGGACACGCGCCTGAGGAATGGCCATCGATACGGTGCGCAGGACCGGCGTGGCCGCCTCAGCGTCTGTAAGGGCCGCTTGAATCTTCAGCACTCCGGGACCTGGCTCGTCCACGACCTGCAACACTGTTCCGAGCTGTTGCACGAGAACCTGGTACAGATAGTTGGCAAGTCTCTGAGCGTCTTCCGCGCTGATCTTCCTCTTAGCCCCGCCCCACACGGTGACAGGGCTGACCATCACCTTCGTATACTGGCTCCAGTCAACATTCGGCGCGATATAGCGCAGGGCCGCCTCGCCTTCGGTTCCCGGACTGAGCTTGGAACACACATCCGGGGCGAGGTACGCGCAGCGACGACCCTGCGTCAATTCCGGTTTCATAGCTTGAGTCGTCGAGCAGGCGGAGAGTAAGGCGGCGAAAGCGAAAGCCCCCAAAGCGACGTTGATATGTGTCGAGCGGGGCCAGCTCTTTGAATTGCTGTTCGTGTTCCTGCTTGATCTTCTGGCAAGGTGATCAGTGATCCAGTTCGTGGTCACAAAATATCTCCCATCGTCCGAGTGTGCTCACGTCACGCGCTGTAGAGTTGAACCACACGGTCGCACATTGCCACCCGTCGGTCAGCTCGTCCCGTCGACCGCGACGGCCGAAACGGCGCGGCGCTCCCAAGTCCGGGATTCCCAGGCAAGGCGGATGCAGTCGATGGAAGATGGGCCGCCGCGCGGCGGTGCCCTTGGGCCGCGTTCAGGCCTCGCACCCGGGGCGGAGAGATCGGGGGGGTCCCGCCACAGGAGGGCAGGCTTCGGCTCCGGGAGCAGTCCATTGCGACCGTAGATCGCCCGGCCCCGCGCTTCCCACCAAACCGCGGCGCGGGAGGGTCTGCGATTCGCCTCGTTGAGGATGCCGCGGGTAAGGAGTAGCGTCGTTGCATGCACCTCCCGCGCTTCATGCGGCGCGTAAACCGAGTCGTCACCAATCCCGTGATGGGTACCTTTGCGTGGCTCGTGCCACCGCTCGCGGTGGTCCATCACGTCGGACGCAAGAGCGGAAGGCACTACCAAAGCCCCGTGCTTGCATTCCCCAGCCGCACGGGGTGCGTGATCCCCATGACCTATGGCCGGGATGTGGAGTGGGCTCGCAACATTATCGCCGCGAGCGAATGTGAGCTCGTACAGATGGGTCGACGCTCAAGGTTGCACAACCCACGCATCGTTGGGTTCAAGGCCGCCGAGCCGCACCTTCCCGGGATCGCGCGCGGCGCGTTTCGGGCAGCGAACCTTCCCGGCTATTTTCTTCTTGCTCGCGAGAGCGACCGCTCGCGCACTACCGGAACGCGCTCGCGAAGCTGAGCGGTGTCCGCGCGCGCTTCGGCTTCCCTCCTCAAGCCAGTGACGAGATCCTCGACCGGTCATCTCATCGAACTTCTTGACCTTCGAGTTCGCACCGGCGCGTGGAGCGAACGTGGCGACCGGGCGAGCGGTGCCGGCGCACGTACGGCGACGGTTCGTGCCTTCATCGAGTTCGTCTAGGCATTTGACGTTCGGGTGAAGATCACGGCAGGTTCAACGACCACCCCAGCGCCAGAGAAGCAGGAGCGCGACAAAGTAGAGTTTCGATCGCGCGTCGCGGCGCCCTCCATCGCCGGCCGGATGACCGCCGCGAGAGCAGGCTCTGTGCGTACCCACAAGTAGGGTTGCGACGTATCCGCTAGAGAGATCGGGGAGAGACGAACCCCGGGCCGAGTTCTTCTTCTCGGGAAATTCGTCGCAGGGCCCGTGGGTAGCCTCGCCTGCGAGTGCAGCCCTGGTGACCTTCGAGGCAAACCTACACGCAGCGGGCCAGAGGCCCGTCACGGAGATCAGCGCATGACACATCTACGCCGGACCCTGTTCGGGAGGTACCTCGCCCTTGGTGTCTTCGTCGCGGGGGTAGTACCCGTCGCCATGCTCACCCGCGCGGATGAGGACGCGCGCACCGCGTACATTCAGACCAATCTCGTTTCAAATCTCCCCGGTCAGGCCCAGATTTTCGACCCGAATCTTCAAAACGCCTGGGGCTTGGCCTTCGCACCGGGTGGGCCGTTCTGGGTGAACGACAACAACGCCGGGCTTTCCACACTCTATCTCGGCAACGGCACAATCGTGGATTTTCCCGGCACGAAGGTTCCGTTTGCGGTGGTGATCCCGGGTCCGAACGGCTCCGGTGCGGGCTTCCAGGCGGCGCCGACGGGGATCGTCTGGAATCCGACGAGCGGCTTCGCCGTCACCGATCCAAAGACGGGGACGAAGCTCGCGAGCAACTTCGTCTTCGATACGGAGGACGGGACGATCTCCGCCTGGGCCTTCGCCCTCTCCGACAACACCCACGCGCTCCTCCAGGTGGACAACTCAGCTGTGCCCAACGCTGCCGAGGGCGCCGTCTACAAAGGTCTCGCCTTCGGTACGAACGCGAAGGGCAACTTCCTCTTCGCGACCAACTTCCGAGCGGGAACCGTCGAGGCCTATGATCAGAACTTCCAACTGACCAAGCTCGATGGCGCCTTCAGCGATCCGAACCTGCCGGCGGGATTTGCACCGTTCGGTATTCGCAACATCGATGGCGACCTCTTCGTCACCTATGCAAAGCAAAATGGGGAGAAGCACGACGATGTCGCCGGTGCTGGTAGCGGCTTCGTGAGTGTCTTCGACACAGATGGACATCTGCTCCGCCGCTTTGCCACGCGCGGGTCTCTCAATTCGCCCTGGGGCGTCACGCGTTCGCCGTACGGCTTCGGCCAGTTTAGCGGCGACGTGCTGATCGGGAATTTTGGTGACGGCAAGATCAATGTCTACGATTCCCATGGGCACTTTCTCGATCAGCTCGAAGGTCCCCGCGGCAAGGCGATTGTGATCGACCGCTTGTGGACCCTGAACTTCGGAGGTGGCGCGCTATCGAGCCCCGACGTGCTCTACTTCACGGCGGGTCCGAACGGCGAGAAGGACGGGCTGTTTGGCACGATTGCGCCGGCGGCCGCATCGGAGGACCGCGACGGCGACGAGCAGAAGAACGATCGCCCGTGAGCTGAGGGCTGGCGGGTAGTGCGTTGGAGTCGGGACGCGGATGCCCCTCGTGGAGGGGCATCCCGTCCCGGCTCACCGACTGCCTGGATCGAATTGCCAGAGCCGAATCGTTCCTCGCTGGAGAAGGGACAGAAGGCGCACCCTTGCCATTTTCCTCCTCATCGTTTGCGAGCGCGTGCCGCTTTCTTCCGTGTGGTCGTGGCTGACCGAGGGCCCGCTCGCGGTGCACTCTGCCCCCCGGCAGCTCGGGTGCGTTTGACGCGTTCGGCGAGGCGCGCGAGGGCCGCGTGCAGATCCGGACGGAGCTCCAATACGGCGCGTAGGGGGTCGCTCTCAAGGCGTCGAAGCCTTCTCGGTACGGTGCGGATCGTGAAATTCTCGGGGTTAAGGCGCCCCCCCACTTCCCGCCAGTGCAACGGTGTGGAGACCGGAGCCCCAGGAAGAGGTCGCACGCTGAGGGGCGCGACGAGGAGACGGCCATGGCCGTTCTGGAGGAAATCGAGATACACGCGCCCGTGGCGTGCAGGCAGGCTGCGCGTCGTGGTCGCGATTTCGGGATGCTCCGCTTCCACCACCCGGGCGAGAAGCTCCGCCAAGGCGCGTGACTGCTCGAAGGTGCACTGCCCACCGAGTGGAATCAGGATGTGCAGTCCGCTGGCACCGCTCGTCTTGATCCCTGTAGGCAGGTTGAGCTCTTCACACAAACGGCGGATTGCCAGCGCGAGTTCGACGACGTGCGCGAAGGGCGCTCCCTTCGGGTCCAGGTCGAGGATGCACCAGTCCGGTCGCGCGAGCGAAGGAACGCGACTCGCCCAGATATGGAGGGGGATGGTGCCGAGATTCGCGACGTACAAAAGCGCCGCCTCATCGTCGCATACGAAATAGTCGATCTCACGCCCTGCATGGTCGCTCCAGATCCGTTCGGTGCGAAGCCAGGCTGGCGCGAATCCCGGTGCGTCCTTCTGGAAGAAGGACTTCCCAGAGATCCCGTCGGGGTAGCGGGTCATGACGAGGGGCCGCTCGCGCAGGTAGGGGAGGATCCACGGGGAGACGGAGCGATAGAACTCGATCAAGTCGCCCTTCGTATAGCCCTCCTTGGGCCAGAAGATCTTGTCGAGGTTCGTGAACGCAACGGTGCGTTGCGGCTCCGGGTGCGCGTCGGGCGTCTGCGGTGCGTCTCGCGGTTGCCGCGTTTCGCGCACGCATTCCTGCGGAGTCTTGTCTTCGCGCAAGCGCAGGAAAGCGGGCTGTCGCAGGAGCCCGTCGCGCGTCCACTCTTTGAAGCGCACTTCGCACACGAGCGTGGGCTCCACCCACACGTGTTCCTTCCCCTTTGGCGCCGCTCCGACCACGGGGGAGCTGCCCCGTACCGTGGGTGCGAGCCGCGAGCGGAGTTGACGCAGCTGGCGATCGCTTATGCCAGTCCCGACGCGACCTGTGTAAACCCAGTCGCTGCCTTCGCGGAGTGCGAGGTGCAGGGCGCCAAGGCCCGCCCGGGAGCCTCGCGGCTCGGTAAAGCCCACCACCGCGAAGTCCCCCGTTCGGTCGACCCGGAGCTTCAGCCAATTTTTTGACCGACCAGCCTTGTAGGGGGCGTTTGCCAGCTTCGCGACCAGCCCTTCGAGCCCAAGCTCGCGGGCGGCCCGGAAGAGGTCCTCGCCGTGCTCCTCCACGTGATCCGCAAAACGGAGCGGACCCGTCGCTGGAAGAAGGCGCCGAAGCAGCTCCTTGCGCTTGAGAAGGGGTAGGGGGCGCAGGTCAAAGCCCCCACAGGCGAGCAGATCGAAGACGAAGAGCGTCGCCGGGAGGGCGACTCGCCCGCGCTCGATCTCCACGGGACGCCGCAACTGCACACGCTCCTGGAGGCGCTGAAAGCTCGGTCGGCCTTGCTCATCGAGTACGACCACCTCGCCATCGAACACCAAGGCGTCCATGGGCAGCGCGAGCAGCGCGCGTCGGAGCTCAGGAAAGGCGACGGTTGCATCATGGCCTCCGCGAAAGCGGAGTTCGACGCGATCTCCGTCGCGCTCCGCGAGGAGCCGATAGCCGTCGTATTTGAGCTCAAACAGCCAGCCGTGACCGGAAAACGGATGCTCAGCGGTATTCGCAAGCATGAGGCCGATGTCGCGGGCGTGTATGCGTCGGTGCGGCGCTCCCAAGCGCTCAATCTCCCCCCGGAGTGCGGCTGCACGCCCGCCGCCTTCGACGAGTTCGTCGAGGGTCAAGCCCGAAAGGACCGACTCCTGGGAGTATCCAGAGCCCCCATTGGCGGTCGACCAGGAGTCGGGCTTTTTCATGAGGAGCCACTCTTTCTGAGGCGTGCCCCCCTTGCGTTTGGTCCGCACCAGCGTCCAGCGTCCCCGGAGCTTGTAGCCGTGGAGGTCGAACAAGAGCTTGCCCTTGCGTAGCCCCTCGTTGGGGTCCTCTGCCGGCTCCCAACGTCCCGTGTCCCACACGATCACGCGACCAGCGCCGTAGTTGCCCTCCGGGATTACGCCCTCGAAGTCCGCGTACTCGAGGGGATGGTCCTCTACCTCGACCGCAAGACGCTTCTCTGCTGGATCGCGGGAGGGTCCCTTAGGGACTGCCCAGGATTTCAGGACTCCGCCGAGCTCAAGCCGCAGATCCCAGTGCATGCGGCGCGCGGCGTGCTTTTGGACCACGAAAAGGCGTGATCCGACCTGTGTGGCGAGCCCCCCGCCAAAGGGCTCAGGCGTGCGCTGCGCGGAGCGCTTCGCGCGGTAGAGCTTCAGGTCCTCGGGCTGTGCGCCGATGACCCTCCCGGGTAGTCTTCTGGCCGGCATCCCCCGGGACGGATATCGTAAGAAGCATGGCTCCGCGCGCCATCGGATCGGCCACCGTGTCCTTCGGGCTGGTTTCGATCCCTGTGAAGCTCTATACCGCCGCCCAGTCCGCTGCCTCCGTCTCCTTCCACATGCTCCACCGCAAGTGCGGAAGCCGCATCAAGCAGCAGTTGTTTTGCCCGAAGGACAACGAGGTCGTACCGCGTGACGAGACGGTAAAGGGCTACGAGTTCGCGAAAGATCGCTATGTGACCTTCACGCCCGAAGAGCTCGAGGCGCTCGAGGAGAAGGACACCCAGACCATCGAGATCACCGAGTTCGTACCGCTCGACAAGGTGGACCCGATCTTCTTCGACAAGGCGTATTACCTCGGCCCCGATCGGGGCGGAGAGAAGGCGTATGGACTCCTCGCGCGCGCGATGGAGGAAACGCGACGTTGTGCTCTCGCGAAGTACGCCGCTCGCGGCAAGGGCTATCTCGTCCTCGTGCGCCCTGTGCGAGGGGCACTCGTTCTCCAGCAGCTCCACTACGCTGATGAGATCCGGCCGGTCTCGGAGATTCCGCTCGGCGAGGCAAACGTTCGGCAAGGGGAGCTCGAACTTGCCACGAAGCTCGTAGAGCAAATCTCGCACGAGCGTTTTGAGCCGGAGAAATACGAGGACGAAGTCCGCAAGCGCGTCCTCGAACAGATTCAGCGCAAGGTGGACGGTGAGGAAGTGTCGCTCGCGCCGAGCGAGACTTCAGGCGGTCAAATCATCGACTTGATGGAGGCGCTGAAGGCAAGTCTCTCCAGCAAGCGAGCTGGCCCGAGAGCCGACGCGCCCGCGGTCGGATCAGAAGCCCAGAAAGAGCGAAAACCTGCGAAGCGTGCCGCGCGCCGTGGCGCCGATAGCTCCGCCAAGGGCTCGCGGAAGTAGACAGGAGACGGACGCGCTCCGGACGGCTCAGGTCGTTGCGCGATGAGTGGGTACACCGCCCGCGATGTGGCGAAAATGCTCGGCCTCTCCGTGGGACAGGTACGATCCTATGTGCGTGCCGGCTTTCTCGCGCCCGAACGCGGTCGACGCGGTGAGCTCCGATTCGCTTTTCAGGACATCGTCCTTCTGCGGACCGCAGCCGAGCTGGTTGCTGCGCGCATCAAACCACAGAAGGTGCGCCGGGCGTTGCGGAGTCTTAAGGAACAGCTTCCGCGGGGGCGGTCTCTCAGCGGTGTAAGAATTACCGCGGAGGGAAACCGCATTGTCGTGACAGACGGAGATGCGCGCTGGCTCCCGGAGTCGGGACAAGGGCTCTTTAATTTCGAGGTGGCCGAACTCGCTCAGAAAACAGCACCGCTCGCCCGGCAAGCGGCCGCGACGGCACGCCGGGCTGATCCGCAACCGGATGCGGAGGAGTGGTATGAACTCGGGTGCGAGCTTGAGGTCTCCTCACCCGACGAAGCGCGAGACGCCTACCGGCGCGCCATCGAGCTCGCCCCACGCCATGCCGAAGCCCATTTGAACCTCGGCCGGCTCTTGCATGAAGCGGGTCACGCTGCCGCCGCAGAAGCCCACTACCGCTTGGCGCTGGATGCGAAGCCCCACGATGGGACCGCGGCCTTCAACCTCGGCGTTGCGCTCGAAGACCTCGGCCGCAACGCGGATGCCATCGCCGCCTACGAGCGGGCTCTCGGATCCGACCCCGCCTGTGCCGACGCCCACTACAACCTCGGGTGTCTCCTCGAAAAGATGGGTCGCCGTACCGCGGCCTTGCGGCATCTGAAGAGCTACCGCCGCCTTACCGAGGGACGCTGAGAGAGGGGGGTCGGGTTCCCTCGAACCCCGAAACTGACTTCGCGGTTCGCTCCTTCACCGTAAGCGCTAAGTAGTGCCCGTCAGCCCTGCAGGGCGCTTGCGGCTTGCAACT
>DAIOWK010000079.1:0-12713 GCA_036758525.1 Myxococcota bacterium | reverse complement strand
TGGCATGTTTGCGCGTGTACATCCAGAACGAGGCGTCGTCGCAGACATACTCCGTAGGAAAGCCCTGCTGGGTGAAGTCGGGAACGAGCTCCTCGATCCCCCGCGGATTCATCACCGCTCCGGAGAGGCTGTGGTCGCCTACCGCGGCGCCCTTCTCAATGACGAGCACGGTGGGAGGCTCGATCGGATCGCCGCCCGCCCGTTCGACGCGCTCGTTGTGGGCTTTGACCTCGTTCATGAGATGCAGGGCGGAAGCCAGTGTCGCCGGGCCCGCCCCGACAAACAGGACGTCCACCTCCATGCTCTCGCGTGCCGTCGGGGCCATGCCAACCTCCACCCTTGTCCCAGTCCAGAATAGGAGAACCGCCCCTCGGGTCAACCGAACGCATCGGTTCTGGCCGGGCCTTGACACCTCGGAAATCGACTCCCAGTCGCGCTTTCACCGTTGACCCTCTAAGGAGCGTTGCGTATGGTCCGACGCCGTTTCCGGAGACGGCGGGAGCGAGCGCTGCGATGGCGACGATGATCACGGAAGAGTGCATCAACTGCGGGGTGTGCGAGCCCGAGTGCCCGAACGACGCCATCAGCGAGGGCGAAGAGACCTTCCAGATCGATCCGCAGCTGTGCACGGAGTGCGTCGGGTTTCACGACACGGAGCAGTGCGCCGAAGTGTGCCCGGTCGATTGCTGCGTCCCCGACCCGAACAACCGGGAAGACGAGGTCGTGCTCCTCGATCGCGCGAAGCAGGTCCATCCCGAGAAGGCCGACGAGCTCGTGCTCTCACCCGCCACCTCGCGCTTCCGTACCTGCTAGCGCCTCGCTTTCCTTGCCGAGCAGCGTGCTCCGCCACAGCCTGAAAAGACCCAGCGCGACGAACATCAAGAACCCTGCGATCACGAACGGCGCCCCGAAATCGACGCCAAAAGCGAGGCCCGCCCAGAGCGGTCCCAAGATTCGGCCGGTGGTCGCCATCGACTGGCTCTCGCCGAGCAGCTCGCCGGCTTGCTCCGCCGTACACGCCTTCGAATACAGGCTGGTGAAGGATGGGAACGCAAGTCCATTGCCCACGGCGACGACGGGCGTCACGAGATAGAGCCAGCCCGGGCTTGGCACGACCGAGATCACCGCGAGCCCGGCGCCCGTCATGATGAGACCGATCACCACAAGCCGCGTCTCGCCGAGCCGCGGTGCGAGGCGGCGAATCAACACCCCCTGTGTGAGCGCAATCCACAGTCCGATGTAGGCGAAGACGTAGCTCGCTGCGGAGATTTCGAGACCGAAGCGCTTGTCCATGAACAGCGTGAACATCGACTCGAGGGCCGCGAAGGCCGTGAACAACACCAGGAAGAGAAAGAGATAGCGGGCGATGCGCCCGTCGTGGAGCGCGAACAAGAGCCGCAGGGGTGAAGGCACGAGGGTGCGTCCCAAGCCCGTCCAGTTGCGTTCCTTGGGCGGCGGGTGGGACTCGGGCAGACGGAAAAAGGCCACCACGAGATTTGCCAGGGCCAAGATGCAGATCCCATAGAAGGGAGCGCGTTCGTCAATCTTCGAAAGCAGCCCGCCGAGCGGGGGCCCCAGCACGAAGCCCAGGCCGAAGGCTGCCCCGATGAGTCCCATCCCCTGCGCCCGCTCGGCGTCCGTCGTGACGTCGTTCGCAATCGCCTGGGCGGTGCCGATGCTCGCCGCAAAGAGCCCGGCCAGGACGCGGGCCAGGTAGATGATGGCGAGGGACTGGCCGAAGGCGAGCAACACGAAGGAGGCGACGGTGCCGGAGAGCGAGATCAGGATGACGGGCCTGCGGCCAATCCGGTCCGACAGCCAGCCCCACGCCGGAAGGAAGATCAGCTGGGCCGCAGCATAGAGGGAAAGGATCAGCGCGACCTCGACCGAGCCGGCGCCGAGCTTGGTGGCGTAGTACGGCAGCACAGGGAGCAGAACGCTAAAGCCGATAAAATCGACGAGGATCGTCGTAAAGACGATCCACAGCGTGCTGCGCCGCCGCGGCGCAGCAATCGGCACCGCGACCTCCACGACGGCCTGTTCCGTCACGCCACCGCCTCCGGTCCGGCCGCACGCCGTGCGGCCTCGAGCACGGCGTGGGTTACGGTCTGGCGTTCCCGCAAGCCGAAACTGAAGTGCTCGGGCCTCCCGAGAACGCGCTCGACGGCGCCGTCGACGCTATGCCAATCCGCAGGCCTCATGCGCAGCGCTTCCTCGAGCTCGGCAACGCCCGCGGAGTCCGCGATGAAGTCGCCGAAGATTCGCACGCGCCGCAGCGTCCGGCTCTGCTCGAGCGCAACGAAGACCTCGAGGGCGCCCATCGGAGTCGCGAAGAGGCCGCTTCCCACCATCTCCGCGACGGGGTCTTCCTTCGGACCGTGGGCGCGCAGGCGCGCCTCCCGTTCGCTCACCGCCTGCGACTCGAGCTCCGACGGCGGGGAGGCATCGAGGGACAGGCCATGGCGCGCCGCGTAGGCGGAGAGCAGAGCCTCACCAAGGCGCTCCTCAAGACCTGCCGAGCCACGCAGAAGATCGGCAAGGGATGTGGGGAGCGCCGAGGCCTCCCCCTCCGGCAGCGGTCGCGTGCTCTTTTCGACGGAATAAGGTCGGGAAAGACCCACGATGGCCTGGACCAGGCACACCCCCATGGCATCCCGCTCGCAGCTCACGTACGCCACTGGACGGGCTGCGACCGTGACGCAGTCCCGCCCGGGATAGAAGGCGGGAGCCCCGAGCGAGGAGAACGCGCGCAAGAGCCCCCGGACATAGCGGTTCAGAAGCTTCTCGGCAGGGATCTTCTCCGCGGCCGGGAGCCAAGCCGACGGCCCGGGAAGGATGAGCGATACGGACAGGATGCCATCTCCATACGCCGTCGCGTGTCCGCCGGTCCAGCGCCGCACGACATTCGGCGGCGACCGCTTCGGATTGGGCTCCCCGAGAGGAGTCTCGAGGGTAGGCGCGAGCTGCTGGAAGCGACCGAGGGCGAGGGCCTCCCCCCGCAGCGTCGCCAGCTGGAGCGCACCGCCCTCGCCGCGCTCCCGGCCACGCGCCACGCTCGCCATGAGCTGGGCCGTCGAGGCAAGCTCGCGCAGCGGATCGACTGCGGCGAGATGACGCACACGCACGCGGATCATAGGGATGCCGATCGGGGGCGCAGGGTAGCACGGGGCTTCGCGAGGACGCCTATAGTTCTCCCATGCTGCAATCGGCCTCCGTCCTCGTGGACATTCTGCGCGCCTTCCTGTTGGCCGATCAGAGCATGCGCCGGATCTTCGCTCGCTACCGCGAGGGTGTGCTCACCTTCGATGAGGTCCAGCGGCTCGTCGGGGACGACGAGCGGAGCGTCTTGTTCCGGCTGAAGGAACGCAGCCATGCGCTGTTCCGGGGCGGTGACCGGGAGCCGGGCATCGCGACCCAGCGCGAGGCGCTGTTCGATCTCGCCGTGGGATCGCTCTTCCACGAGGCCATGAAATTCCGCGAGAACCTCTACCAGAGGACGGTCTACGGGCCCAAGGTTCGTGCGCTCCGCTCCCAGTCTGGCCCGGATGCCGCCGGAATCTTCGAGGAGTTCGAGAAGATCCTGGCGGCGGCCGCCGTGCGGCTCGACGAGGCGTTGCACGAGACGGAGGCGCTCCTCGTGCACACGCGCGCACAGTTCCGCGCGCTCTTGGCCGCCCATCCTGAAAACGACCTCGTCGCGCGTTTCCTCGTGGAAGGGCGCGCCCTTGTGGAGGAGGTGCTGGGGGACGAGCTCGACGACGTGCTGGCGTCGATCCATGGCACGGCGGTCTTGGGCTATGCCCGGGCGGCGCGCTCCTACCTTCGCAGCGGATTCTTCGCGCCGGCCCGCCGTGCCCTGTCCGAGGCTCTGGCGCGAGACCCGGGGCGAGCCGATCTCTTGTCCCTCGCCGCCTACGCGGAAGGCATGGAGCGCTACGTCGAGGGCGCGCATGGCGCGGCGCTCGCCCGCCTCATGGAGTGGGTCGACGCGGAAGCGGCGACCGAGGAGCCGGCCCTGGGCGATCTCGCCTATGCCGCTGTCTGCCGCATCGCCCAGTCCGCGCGCGACTCTGCGGGGGACGAGTGCGATCCTGCCCTCGCGGCAAGCGCCGCCGCCCTCGCCGAGCGGCTTCAGCCCTTTGCTCCCCACGCCCGCGCGGCGACGTCGGGCTAGCCCCTTAGACTTTCTCGGGATCGCGTTCGCGCTCTTCGGCAGAGAGCAGCACACCCTGCGTCAGGATCTTCTGCAGCTCCTCGCGCCGCCAGTTCACGGCGTTGCGCGTGAAGATGTCATCGATCCCGAGCATGGCCGCGCTGAAGTTGCGCGCCGCGTAGTGGAAGACGGTCGCTCCCAGCAGGCTCTGGAAGAAGTGTCGCGAGGAAACGCGTCGGAAAGCCCCCGCCTCGACTCCTTCCTGGTAGAAGCGCAGGATGCGACCGACCACCCGCTCGATCGGCGGGTTGATGAGTTCGCCCACCAGCTGCGCCCGATCCACGAACACACGAATGAGAATCTGGGAGTAGTTGCGCCGCTCCGCGAGCAGGTCGTTCAGCACCGCGAGCAGGCGCTCGAGGCGCTCGCTCGGGGTGCCCGGGCGGTCGGTCGCCGCGCAGACCGCAGCTTCAAAGGCTTCGAGCATGCGCACCAGCACGGCAGTGTAGAGGGCAGCCTTGCTGGGAAAGTAATAGTACAGGGCTGTCTTCTGAACCCCGACCTGCTCGGCGATGCGCTGGAGATGGGCGCCGGCATAGCCTTCTCTGGCGAACTCCCCCTCGGCCACCTCCAAGATCTTGTTCCGGGTATCCAGGCTGCGCAGGTCGGCGCTCACGCGATCCTCCTCCCCTCGGGCGTAGGGCTCTTTGGCTTCAAATCGTCGCGGGCTCGGGCTTGCCGCGATAGTACAACCAACTGCTCACTCCGAGAATCATCAAAGTGATTCCGATCCACTGCGGTTCGGTCAGTCCGAGGGCGACGCGCGGGTTCACGCGCCAGTGCTCGACGACGAGTCGGCCGAGGCCATTGAGCGCGATGTACTCTCCGAAGAGAAAGGGACTCGTGCGGCGACGCCGCCACAAGAGTGCGGCAACGGGCAACAGCCAGGCGATCTCATAGAGCTGCGTCGGGTGTACCGGATCTAGCGTCGGAGGCGAGCCTCTCGGGAAGGCGACGCCCCAGGGTACGTCCGTCACGCGTCCGTAGTCATCGCCCACGAGGAAGCAGCCCACCCGGCCAATCGCTTGGCCGAGGGCCCCGCCGACTGCCGTGCAGTCGGCGAAGGTCTTGAGCGGGAGCCTGTGGATCCGGCAGCCAAGCAGGCCGACGAGCGTCCCCCCGATCAGACCCCCGTACCAGGTGATCCCATCCCGGGCGATCAGCAGCGGCAAGAACGGCACGCCCTCGCGCAGCGAGTTGTCGATTGCGAAGTAGAGCTTGGCCCCCCCCACGCCTCCGATCATCACGTAGAGCAGGATCGTGGTGGCGAGCTCGGGATTGAGCCCTTCTTCCCGCATCCGGATGGCGGTGATCCACGTCCCGACCAGGAAGGCGATCGCGAGCATCACGCCAAAGGAGCTGATGGGGAAGCCAAAAGGCTGCCAGACGATGGGATACATGGGGACGTCACCCGGGCCGCAGCCTAAGGGACCGCCCTTGGGTCGGCAAATCGTGGGCTGTGGGCTATCCGCGAGGGAACGTGAGGTGAAAACAGGCGCCTTCGCCCGGAGCGCTCTCCACCCAGACCCGGCCGCCATGGGTCTCGGCGATCTTCTTCACAATCGCAAGGCCCACCCCGGTTCCCCGTCGACCGTCGGCGCGCGGCCCGAGGCTCTGAAAGATTTCAAAGATGCGTTCATGATGCCTGGGATCGACCCCCCGCCCGTTGTCGCGCACCGTGATGTGATGCGCGTCGATTTCCTCACGCACATCAATCTCGATCCGGGGCTTGGGGTGCGGCCCCATGTGATCGAGCGCGTTGCCCACGAGGTTCGAGAAGACCTGGTAGAGCCGGATGCGATCGCAGAGCACAAGGGGCGGACGCTCGCAGATCTCGAGCTCGACCCGTTGGGACTCAAGGCGCGGCTTGAGCTCGGCCCGCAGCTGCAACAGGGTCCTACGCGGATCGACGACCGTCTTGCGCGCCGCGGTCTCACCGATCCGCGAGAGCTCAAGCAGGTCGTTGATCAGCGCCTCCATGGTTCGACCGGCTTGCTCGATGCGGTCGAGGAAATGCCGGCCGGAGTCCCCCAGCTGATCCGCGTGGTCTTGGCGCAAGAGGCGCGAAAACCCGAGGAGGGAGACCAGGGGCGAGCGCAGGTCGTGAGAAACGCTGTGGACGTAGCTCTCCAGCTCCGCGTTCTTGCGCGCCACCTCGGCGGCCTTGTTGCGTTGCTCAGTCACGTCTCGTAAGAACGCCAGCGTTCCCACGCACGTTCCGTCCGCAAGTTTCAAAGGACTCGCCGACACGGAGACACAGAGCGTGGACCCGTCGTCACGGGAGATTGTCACGTCCGCGGTCTGGCCGTCGCTCGTGCCGGGGAAGCTACCGACCACCCGCTCGGCTTCCTCGCTGCCCGATAAGAGATGGGTGAGAGGCCTCGCGACGACGTCCTCCTGCGCGCAGCCGAGAAGCCGTGCGACAGCGGGATTCGCGTAGGTCACCAGGCCCGCGGGATCGAGGGTCAAGACGGCCTCGGGCGAGCTGTCGAGGATGGCGGCCAGGGAAACCTCGGGCGCCGGTTCCGGCCGACGGGGCGCACGCTCCTGCGCGACGACGGGACGGGCGGTGACGAGAAAGAGGGGTTCGGGGTGCGTCCCTGGGAACAGCACGGCGGAGAACTCCACGCTTCCCGTACCGCGGCCGCGCCGAATTTCGACGGTACGGGGTGCGACCCGCCCGTGCGCGAGCATCTCGCGAGCGAAGTCGTGAAGCTGCGCACGGTCAATCAAGAGGTCGTGTGTCGACTCACCGGTCACGAACGAAGGCGGGTTGCAGAAAAGACCGAGGTTGTCGCACATCCACACGACCCGCCCACAGCGGTCTAACAGCAAAACGATCTGGTCTAGCTGGGAGAGCGACTCAAGGAGTGGGCGTACGGACGAGTCGAGAAGGAACGCCGGGGGGCTGGGCGTGGTCGTCATCGTGCTCGGGCCTCTTCTGCAGCAACTCAGCGATCCACACAGCGCTGCGACATTCAGCTACGAGCAGGAGGGTTGGTCGCAGCCGGGATCCACTTGGACGGGCGAACCGGGGATCGCCCTATTGGTGGCGCATCCTACCAGAGCCGGAAAGTGAGGGTCAAATGGAACACCCGTCACAAACTGGTTGCGGCAGCGAGAATGCAGGGGAGGGTCCAAGTGCGCGCAGCTCGGCCCACCAAGGTCGCGAATCTAAGGAAGGTCGCTGTCGCTCCTGCCGGTCCGCGTGGGGTTGGCGGGGGGGCGGGGGTCGGGTAAGGTCGGCGCCCATTCAGGAAGCCTTGCGGCGAGCCTCATCCCCCGGGGTTCGTGACGCCCGCGACAAAAGCTGGGGCGTCACATTCCACCTGACGAATGGCACACACACCCGGGGTGCATTCTGCCAGACTCGTTGTCCGCGGGTTGCGCGGCCACACGGGCTGGCCACCGAAATGCCCTAGTCGCGCGCTTGCGCGGGGCCGGGGCGAGGAGGTGAGACATGACGCGAGCATCGTTGTCCCGTGCTCAGCTCGGCATCGTGGCCCTTCTCTCAGTTTTCGGCTTGTCGATCACTAGCTCGCCGTCGCCTGCTCCCCAGGCGACGGTTGCGGTGGCCCCTGCCCATCCGCCGCTCGATGCCGCCGCCGTCGCCAGGATCGTCGGCACGGCAAACCCGACCCTCTCGCCGCGGGAGCTTGGGCGGATCGGCACTGCCGTCATCCGCTACAGCGGCAAGTACGAGATCAATCCCGAGATCGTGACCGCCGTGCTCCTGGTCGAGAGCGGGGCGCGACCCTGGGTGCGCAGCCCGAAGGGTGCGATGGGGCTCATGCAGGTCATGCCCAACATGGCAGGGCCGCTCGCGCTCGCCGGGAACTCCACGACGATCGAGAGCAATGTCGAAGCGGGTTGCCTCATCTTGTCCGATAACATCCGGCGCCTCGGCGAAGAAGAAGGAATCTCGGCCTATTTCTGGGGCTCGGATATCCGCGGCGTCGCCTATCTGCAGCGCATTCAAGCCGCGCGCGAGCGGGTTCGTCGCTTCGTGAACTCCTGAGACGACGGCGCTCAAGCACCGTTGACGGCGGGCGCGGCGAGGGTAGGTTCGCGCCGTGGAACGCAGCGTCGTGCGCCGGGCAGAGTCGCGCTTCGAGGGAGCGCGGGGACAGTCCCTGTTTCGCCGCTCCTGGCTGCCGCCTGAACCCGAGCGGGTGCTGGTGGTGGCGCACGGCTTTGCCGAGCACAGTGGGCGCTACGACGCCCTCGCTGCGTGGTTCGCTGCGCGCGGAGTGGCCGTGCATGCCCTCGACCATGAGGGACACGGACGCTCGGTGGGCCCGCGTGGACACATCGCGTCCTTCGGTGACTTGCTCGATGACCTCGAGGCCTTCCTCCGCCTCGTGCAGCGTGAGCACGCCGACGCGACGCCCATCCTGCTCGGCCACAGCATGGGCGGGCTCCTCGTCGCGACGCTCTTGTGCGAGCGCCGTCCCGCCATTTCCGCGGCCGTCACCTCGAGCGCAGCCTTGGCTCTTCCCACCGGCTTCTCGCGGATGCGCAGGACGGGGGTTCGCCTGCTGCGCCGCGTGATGCCGCGGCTGTCCCTCGCGAGCGGGCTCGATCCGAACGGGCTCTCGCGCGATCCGGAAGTGGTCCGCCGCTACGTCGAGGATCCCCTCGTCTTTCGACGCATGACCGCATCGTTCGCGGCGGAGCTCCTCGACGCCATGGAGCGCACCGCACAGAGCCCTCAAGAGGTCGCATTGCCGATGCTGGTGATGCACGGCGAGGATGACCCGATCTGCTCGGCCGCGGGCAGCCGCGCTTTCTTCCAGCGCGTGCGCGGGACGGGCAGCGCGCTGCGCATCTATCCAAAGCTGCGCCATGAGATCTTCAACGAGCCGGAACAGGAGGACGTGTTCCAGGACACTCTCGAATGGCTCCGCGCACGAGAGAAGTGAGCGGGGCGCGCCCGGGCGCGAGGGGCAGCCTGAGCCATCTCGATTCCCGCGGTCGCGCTCGCATGGTCGACGTCTCCGCGAAGTCCGTGACACGGCGGGAGTCGATCGCCCGTGCAGAGGTGCACATGGCAAAGGCCACCGCGGCACAGATCTCCGAGGGTCGCCTTTCCAAAGGCGATGTGCTGGCGACGGCACGCATCGCCGGCATCCAGGCGGCCAAGCGGACCCACGAGTGGATTCCGCTGGCCCATCCTCTGTCGCTCGACGCAATCCGCGTGGAGCTCTCGCCGGATGCGGCTCGAGGTTGCGTTCGAATCGAGGTACGCGTGCTCGCACATGCCCGCACCGGCGTGGAGATGGAAGCACTCGTCGCGGCCGCAGCGGCGGGGCTCACGATCTACGACATGTGCAAGTCGGTCGACCGCGGCATCACCCTCGAGAGGGTGCGGCTCGTGCGCAAGAGCGGTGGAAAGAGCGGAACGTGGCTGCGCCGCGGGGAGGGCCGCGTGGGCCGAGCGCGCTGAGCAGGGCGCGGCCGAGGGAACCGAATCCTGCCGGAAGGTGTCTGGAGCCAGTGAGGCGAGAAGTGAGCCACGAGATCGCAGAACGAGGACCCCTCGTCCGGGCGGGGGTGGTGCGGGCCCCTGTGCTCGAAGATCCCGACCGGGAACTCGTGGCGCGCTGGCGCAGTGGCGACGCCACGGCCTTCGAGGCGCTCGTGCAGCGGCACGAGCGGCGCGTCTTTCGCCTTCTGGTGCGGATGCTCGGGAGCCACAGCGAGGCCGAAGACGTGGCGCAAGAGACCTTCCTCAACCTGCACCGCCACGGCCACCGTTTCCGCGGCGAAGCTCGCTTCTCCACCTTTGTCTACCGCGTCGCCGCGAACGCTGCGCTCAACCGCCGACGCACCCTCGGGCGGAGCCACGCACGCGAGCGCAGCCTTGCCGGGGGCGAGGCCAGCGGCATCGCGACCCCGCTCCCCCCGGTGGATCCCGAGCGCGAAGCCGCCGGCGCACAGGTTCGCTCGCGGGTCCAAGAGGCGCTGCTCGCGCTGAGCCCCGCGTTGCGACTGCCGCTTGTGCTCTACGACATCGAGGGCCTCGGCTACGCCGAAGTCGCGCAGGTCCTCGAGCTCGCGGAAGGCACGGTCAAGTCACGCATCCACCGCGCGCGTCAGGCCCTGCGACCGCTGCTCGGTGCGCTGGCCCGCGAAGTGGGATCGGGGAGAGCGGCATGAAGCACGGAGAAGTCAGGGATCGCCTGGGTCCGTATCTCGAGGGGGACCTCCCGCTCCAGCAGCGGGCGTTGGTGGATGCGCATCTGGACGCTTGCGCAAGCTGTGCAGAGGAGTTGAAGGAGCTACGAGGGACGATCGGGTTATTGCGCTCGTTACCCGAGGTCGAGCCTCCCCCTGGCTTGGCAAGGAGCGTGATCGCGCGCATCCAGGCAGGGGAGGGGCAGCCCACCCACTGGGTGCGCGTGCTCGACGGGCTCGACGGCTTGCTGCGCTCGCGCTCGCTGGCACTGGTCGCTGCCGCCGCGGGTGTTGCCGCGCTGGCGCTCCTCGCCCCGGGCTGGTTCGCCGAGCAGACCAAAACAGCGCAGGCGACTGCGCTCACCACGGCAGCCGACGAGGCCTCCGAGCGCGCCCTCGCGGGGCGCCTCGCTCCTCTCAACATCTGGACGGCGCAGGCTCCCTTCGTGCACCGGCCCATGGGCGCGTCGGCGCCCGACGAGGAGTTCGCAGCGCCGGTCACACTCGGCCCGAATCCCGTCGCGGTTGAGCCCGAGCTCGCATACCTGGAACCCGAGATCGAAGGGGTGCTGCGCGATCCAGGTGGCTTCCTCGATCAGCTGAGCCTGATGCCCCTGCCCGAGCGCGACCAGCAGCTCGCCACGCTCCGGGAGGAGGCCGTGCGCGCGGGCCGAGAGGCCGAGATCGTGGAGAAGCTGCGCACCACGGGCGATCGCAGGGCTGATGCGATCGTGGACGGATTCGAGCGCACATCGAGTTCCGCCCCCCCGCCCTGATCGGAGCGACCTGCGGCCCCCGGCGCCCTGTCGGCTGCTCCTTCCCACGGCTACGCTCGGCCCCTCGGAGGACGCCACGCTCTTGGTTCGCCCGTGGAAAGCAGCGGCCTTCTTGGTGTTCCTCATCGGTGTCAGCGCCAACGCCGGCGCGGAGACCGTGCAGCTCGTTCCGGAGAGCGGGGCTTCCTGGGGCCTGCGGAACGTCTTGGCACCGTTCAGCGTGATCTTCGTGGGCCCGAGCTACTGGTACGGAGAGCGCACCCTCAAGGTCGATACGACGCCCCCGGGCGCGCAGCTCGATCTCTTCTACGTTCGGGCGAATTTCCAAAAGCGCTACGAGCAAGCGCAGGCGCCGGTCACGATTGAGCTTCCCACGCGGATTGAGGCAGGTCCCCGCGACGCCGTGACGGTCCGTGCCTACCTCGAAGGCTACAAGGTGCAAGAGACCACGGTTTCCGTGTCCTCCCGACAGGACACCGTGCAGCTCGACCTGTCTCCCCTCGCCAATGCGCTGAAAGCCGTCGCCTCCTCGTACTTCGCAGGCCGCGGATCGCTCTCGCTCCTCACCACCCAGCTGGCCGAGGTCCGCCTTCAGAACCGAGAAGGTGGCTTCACCCTCGTGCTCGATCAGACCGCCAACACCCCCGAGTTGGCCAGCGCTCTCGCGAGCGTGCGGAATCCCTACATCAGCGCAGTCTCCACGCAACAGCTCGGCGAGGATCTGCTTGTGCGCGTGGACACGACGCCCCTCGCCCAAAGCGAGAAGGTGGAGTTGCGCTCACGCCAGGGGGAGGACGTGACGCGCGGCCTGCATGAGTTTGCGATCGACCTCGTACCGGCCCAAGGCGGCGAGAACATGGTGGCGCGGGCGCAGGCCGCCCTCGCACGCCTCGAGCGACGCGACGTGGTGGGCTGCCCTGCCGTCTTCGACGACGCGTTTCGGCGGGCGCTCGACCGCGAAGCCCTGACGCGTGCCCTCGTGCCCCACGGCGCGTTCACCGACCCTTACCTGCGCGCAGTCATGAAGCGGCTTGGTGAGATCTCCTCCGACGGAGCCGTAACTCTCGAGGACGGAACGCGCCTCAATCCCTCGGCACCCATCGAGCTGGCGGCCGCCATGAGCCAAGCCTCGGAGGTCAAGGGGTATCTTGCGCTCCTGCGCGCGTTCTCCCGGGAGCTCGATGGCCCCGATCACGCACACGAGACGCTGCGCGGGCTCGTCGCTCCGGAGCTCGAGCCTTCGGCCTTTGCAGCGGCGCTCGCAGGAGCGGAGGCGCAGGAGAAAAGCTGCCGTGGGCAGTAGAAGGGCTACTGCACGGGGAACCCGGCGCCTGATGGTTCGCGGGGCGCAATGCGCGTCGCAGGCCCGCGCATCGGTTGCCGCCTCTCCTTGCTGCCGGGGATTCGGGCGCTAAGGGAAGGGCCCCGTCCGGTCGATCAAGAGCGCGAGCCCGAGCCTCTGTGCGCTGCCGAGTAATCTTCGGGTGGGCGGAGTCGATATGGCCAAGGCCAGCATCGAGATCTTGCAGGCCGATGACGAGCGGCTG
>DAIOWK010000078.1:0-12719 GCA_036758525.1 Myxococcota bacterium | reverse complement strand
GAGGGCGTCCAAGACGCGCCCCAACCAGGCGTCGATCATCGTGAGCTTCGCGCCGTAGCAAGCTCTCACCTGGCGAGCCTGGGCGCGGGTCAGTACGCCCTTCGCGATCCCCCCTGCGACATAGGGCGGCCAGATGAGATGGGCCTCCTTCCAGTCCGGGTCGTACATCGAGGCGTAGGGTTCCGGCGTGTCGAAGGGCTCGTGCGGGTCGAACTCGTCGACAAAGAGCAGGAAGCGATCGTGGTGCGGCGCGTCGGCTTCGAGCCAGCGCGCCGCGGCGGTCATCGTCCGCGGGCCTGGAAAGTTCGCTTCCTCTCGGAAGTAGCCGCGGGAGTCGTCGTAGGGCATGGGCCCGCGCCCAAAGCTCGGTGCCCCGACCCATGAGGGGTCGGGACGCGTGCGCCAGGGATCGCTCTCGTGACCGCGCTCGTAGTTCCACGCGGTGAAGTCCGTGTGGTAGTTCTCACCGCCGGCTTCGAAGAGGTGCGGGTGGTCCGTCACGAGCTTCGTCACGACCTTCGCGCGGCGCAGCGGCACCGTGATCGGTTCTTCCCAGAGCTCGATCGAACCCCAGGGCTTCCACAGAAAGTCGAGCGCCCCGCACAGGATATCATGGCGCGCAGGCATGCACGGGAGTGAACCCGAATAGTGTCGGTCGAAGCGCACTGCATGTCGCGCGAAACGTGCGAGGTTCGGTGTCGCGAACTCGCGCCCGCCGTAGGGCTCGATGAGATCGCGGCGCAGGCTGTCGAGCAGCACCACGACCGCGCGTGTCGGGCTCCCGGAGGAAGAAGAAGGTTGCACGATGGAGCTCTCCCCCGAGCGCGTTGCGAGGGGTCCAAAGCCGCCTCCGCAGGCTCCTATACTGCCGCACGTCCGCGTCCTAGGCCCGGGCGAAAACCGTCGAAGACAACCCCGGGACCGGCGCTCGATCGACCACGCAGCGCAACCGGCAGAGCGGCGAAGGGTCTCACGGAAGGCTCGGGGTGGCGCGCGCGCCCGCCCCGGATTACCTCTCCCGCAAGCTGTGGAGGTCTCATGGTCAAGCTCGCGATCGAGTTCGAGAACCCCGCGAAGCTCTGGTGGGAAAGCGGGGGGCGCGAGCTGTGGGACAGCATCGCCTACGGGTTCGACGGGAACGAGGTGTTGGTCGACGACGACGTCGCGCACTCCTGGATCGCACGGGCGGCAAACATTCCCGGTTGGGAGGGAGGACCGAACTACGCGCCTCACCCCGTGTTCGTGAAATCCGTAGACCAAGACGAAGAGCTGTAGGGGCATCCATGCCCGATGCGCTCGGCGCTCATCGTCCCTTGGGTCTTGGCTACTGGCCCCTACCCGAGGACGCGCCGTCGCTGGCGATTGGGCGCGAGCCCATCCGCCTCGTCACACCCGACCGCGCCCTCGTTCGAGGCATCTTCTGGACGCCGCCCGCAGGCGTGCGCTGGAAGACGGCCGTCGTCCTCTCACACCCCCGCGGCGATTTCTCCGTTCACTATGCCTGTCCGCTGCTCGCCGCCGCGGGGTACGGCGTCTTCGGCTTCGCGACGCGCTACCTGAACAACGATACCGATTGTCTGCACGAGTCCTGCGTCGTCGACGTCGGGACGGCGGTCGCCGAGATGCGCCGGCGCGGGGCGCAGGCTGTGGTACTCCTCGGCAACAGCGGCGGCGGCTCTCTCATGGCGCTGGCCCAGAAGGAGACCCGGTGCGGTGACGGCTGGATCGGCGTCGCCGCGCACCCTGGTGAGGGGGTCTTCATGGGCCAGGTGATTGATCCATCGGTGGCTGACGAGAGCGATCCCCATTCCGTCGTGCCCGAGCTGGACATGTACAATCCCGAAAACGGGTGGCGCCCGTGGCCAGAGCCCTGTCGCTATGAGCGCGCATGGCTTACCCGCTACCGCGCGGCACAACTCGAGCGCATCGCACGCCTCGACGCGATGGCAAAGCAGTCACTCGAACAGGCGCACGACGCCGGCGCAAAAGCGCGTGCGCTCGAGAAGGTCACGGACGCGAAGGGATGGCGCTACTGGCGCCAGCGCGCCGTACACACGCGCTACTTAACGATCTACCGCACGCTTGCAGACCCCGCGTATCTTGACCTCTCGATCGATCCCGATGACCGGCCCATGGGGTCGCTCTTCGCGTTTCCGGACCCGCTCGACGCGAACTACGGACGCGGTGGGTTGGCGCGCGTCATGACCGCGCGCGGCTGGCTTTCGACTTGGTCCGCGCTCTCCTCCCCGGCGCGGCTCGCGGACACGCTGCCCCACGTCAAGGTGCCGACACTGATTCTGCATCCCACGGCTGACACCGAGATCCGCACGCGGCAAGCCCGGGAAATCCGCGATCGCGCCGGCAGCACGGACTTGACGTACCACGAGCTTAAGGCTGCACCCCACTATCTCGAGGGCAAAAGACGAGAGGCGATGGAGCTTGTCGCGAGCTGGTTGGAGCAGCGCTTCCCGAAGCCGTAAGCTGGCCCCGCTATGCGCCGTCGAGCAGGACCTCGTGCGCGAGCTTGGTATCGAGATATTCCTTGAACTCCCGAACCTTGCCCTCCCGCACGACGAGCAGGAAGTGGTAGAGGTTGTTGTAGAGCTTCCCGTTGGCGTGGCGACCCTGGGACTCGGCCTCCACAGCGACGCGGTCGCCCTCGGCCGTAATGCCATGAATGGTAAAGCGCAACCCTTCGGGGAATGCGCCTAGAATTCCCTCCATGAGTGGCGCCACCTCCTGCTTCGAACGCCGCCCGGAAAAGGCGAGGCTTCCCGCCGTCCACACGCTGGCGTCGTCCGCATAGAGGTCGAGGACGGCTTTCGTTTCACCCCGCGACAGGTGTTCGAAGAAGCGGCGCACAGTGCGCTTGTTGTCTTCGATACCCATGCCACTCATCCAAGCCGTGCGATCAGTTGATCGCCGTAGCTCTCGAGCGCCTTGCGCTTTGCGTCGAGCGTCGCACCCGGACCCAGTGTGTAGGCAAGAGGCCAGCTCACCAAGGCCGTGACCCCTGCGTCTTCGAGGCGCTTGAACAGGTCAACCTCCGGCGGGACGCTCACCGCGACGATGGTTTCAAAATGAGTTCGCGCACGCTCGTATTGTCTCCGGAGCGCTCGCAGGCGCTCCATGATGCCGGGCACGTCCTCGGGCGTATTGCCAGCGCCGATCCAGCCATCGCCCACCCGCGCGGCCCGGCGCAGCGCCGCATCGCTCCCGCCACCCACATAGATCGGGATTTCGGCCTTCGGAGCCGGGCTCATTTCGAGGCGCCCGAAGTCATAGTACTCGCCATGGTGTTCGACCATGCCTCCCTTCCAGAGCGTCCTCATCACTGCGATCATCTCGTCGAAGCGCTTGCCGCGGGTGGCAAAGTCCTGGTTGCACGCCTCGAATTCCTCCCGCATCCAGCCGAGCCCCGCCCCCAGCGCGAAGCGGCCTTGCGAAAGGAGCGAGAGAGTGGCGACCGCCTTGGCGGCTTCGAAGGGGTTGCGCAGCGGCAGAATGTAGACCGCTGTCGAAATTTTCAGCCGCACAGTCGCGGTGAGAAGCGCCGAGCAGGTCACGAACGCGTCGGGCCAAGGCGTCGTCGAGTGGAATGGCGGGCTGCCGTCGGCGGAATAGGGGTACTTCGAGCGGATCTTCTCCGGCACAAAGAGATGGTCGGAGGCGAATGCACCGTGGAAGCCCACCTCTTCAGCAATCTTCGCCAGGGGCACGAGGTGTTCGGGCTCGGTAAACGAGAGGGACTGCCAGAATTTCATCGGGGCTCACTTCACCGCGAGGGGATTGATCGGGGAGCCGATGCCTCCGCTCACCTTGAGGGGCGGCGCGCTGAACAGAAAGTCCCACTGGCCGTCCCGTGCACAATCCTCGGCCAGCGTCTCGAGCTCGAACATCTCACCAAAGGGCATGCCCATGTCGCGGATGCCGAGAAGGTGCACGGGGTAGAAGACCGCGGGGTCCTCGCAAGGCATGACCTCGATCGCGGTGTTGTCCGCGCACACCGCCGCGACCTCCCGTTCGTGGAGCCACTCCACGCAGGCGATGCCAAGACCGGGGCCCTGCCAGAGATAGACCTCCTTGTCCCCTCCCTCGAGAAAGACGCGCAGGTGGCCGGTGCGAACGATCAGGATGTCCCCGGAGCGCAGTGCGACCCGCTGGCGTGCGAGAGCGGCGTCGAGGTCTGCGGGAGTAATCACGGTGCTCGGCGCGAGACGCTCGACCCCGTGAAGGCGCGCGATGTCCAAAAGGACCCCTCGTGACACGATCCCATTCACCGCCAGCTTGTCGATTCCGTTCTTTGCGGTGCCCGAAGCCGAGAGCGCGGCTTCGGCCGACACTCCGTTGTAGAGCAGCCCGTCGTAGTGAACGTGGGCGAGGCTGTCCCACTGCGTCGCGCACTGAAGCGGCATACAGATCACGTCGTCGGAATAATGAAAACCGCCCGGCGCACCGAAGGGGGCACCAATCGCCGTCATGTAGTGCTGGGGATTAAAGCGCCCGACCACCGTGCCGGACTGCGGACCTTCCGGACCAAAGGCAAGTCCCAGGCTGAAGACGCGGCCGCTGCGCACGCAGCGCGCGGCCTGCCGCACGACCTCGGGCGTGATGAGGTTTAGGGTTCCTCGCTCGTCCTCTTTGCCCCAACGACCCCAGTTGGACACACGCCGCGCGAGCTCCCGGACCTTGTCCATCGGGTTTTGGGTCATGGTGTAGGCCGCCCCGCAAGCGCGCAGGAGCAGCCGGCCTTCGGGCCTCTCACTTGAACTCCGGCATGATCTTTGTCGCGAAAAGCTCGAGTTGGCGGTCTTGCACGTGGCGGGGCGTCGTGCCCTGACAGAAGAAATTCCAGGAAAGCCACTCGAGCTTGCCGTCCGCATAGCACTTCACGAGGGGTTCCATGGCGCGCTTGATGTCGTCGACGGTGCCGCACAGCTGGTAGCCCTTCTCGATCATGCGCTTCACGGCGTCTTGGTTGCTCTTAAAGCGCCAGGGGCGGACGTTCGGGTCGTCCTCCGGATTGCGGAACAGCTCGAGGAAGCCGAAGTGGCCGAAGTATTCCTGATAGGAGTAGCCGGTCGTGTTGGCAGCAAGCTGGAAGGCCTCCTCGAAGGTGTCGCCGATGCAGATTGCCCGGACGCAGCCGCAGTTCTCCCCGAGTCCGAAGTTGAAGCCGTGTTCGGCCGCGACGCGCTGGTAGCTGCGGCACATCTCGAGAAACTTCGGCGGGTCGCCCTCCCAGATCCACGGCAGCCATCCGTTTTCCGCGCAGTTGAGCAGTGAGGTCATGCCGCCTGTGACTGGAACGGAAATCATCGGGTGCGGATCCTGGTAGGGACGCGGGCATACGCCGATCTTCTTGACGATGCCCTTGTCGTCGATCTCACCCTCGGCTCCAAACTTCCGCGTGTAATGCGCGGCCGCCCAGCCTTCGATCCCCTCGTAGGGATAGGGAACCTGAAAATGCTTGCCTTTGTAGTTGAAGCAGTCCTTCTTCCACGCTTCGAGCAGGATCTCCATGTTCTCGTCGTAGCGCTCGCGATTGGCCTTGTCCGCAGAGTCGCCGGCACCGGTGGCGACGCTGCCGCCCTGGCCCAGCACCTGCATCCAGCGCTTCTGATAGCCCCGTGCAAAGGCTACGCCGACCCGGCCCTTCGTGAGCTGGTCGAGGATGGCCAGGTCTTCCGCAACGCGGATCGGGTTCGCCGTGGTCATGACGATGGACATGGGCATCATCATGATCCGCTTCGTACGCGCGGCGAAATCGGCGAAAAGGAGAATCGGATTAACCGACAGCTCATTGCCTTCGGTATGGAAGTGATGCTCCGTCGTCGAGAAGGCGTCAATCCCCAGTTCGTCACCCATGATGCAGAGGTGGCGTAGCTCCTCGAGCATCTTCTGATAGCGCTCCGTCGAGCGGCCGACGGGACGCTGTTCTTCGCGCTCCTTGAGCGTCGCGGGAACGGAAGGCATGGCGAACAGATCGATCTTCACGGGGTGTCTCCTCTTTGGCCGATCAGCAGAAGCGCTCTTGGATCCAGGGTACGATCTTCTCGAGCGCCGCCTGCTGCCCGCTGCGGTCGCCCATTCCTTTCGGGCCGTAGCCGAGATGATCGCCTGGCACGGTGTGATGCTGCTTGTCCGGGGCCGGCGATGCCTCCGCGATCGAGTCGGTGTGGTAGTTGAAGACGGCGTTGTCCCCTGCATAGGCGACCACCAGCGTCGGAATCACGATCCGCGAGATGCAATCGAGTGTCGATGCGCGGGACGAGAGACCCGACCAGGTGGACAGCCACGCCCGCGGGGTTTGATACTTCCCGAAGCCGGCCTCGAGATAGTTGAACACGTCGGGTCTTGGAGAGAAGAACGACCCGATGGCCCGCTGCGAAGGCCAGAGCGAGAGGTCCGTGTAGGCGGGATGCGCCTCGGTACGATGCACGGCGAAGTAACGTCCGAGAAAGGCGCGTCGCTCGATGCGCTGCTTGTCTGCAAGGGGCAAGGCGTCAAAGTCTGAAGCTCCGAGCTTCGCCAGCCAGTAGTTCCATTCTGCAACGTGCTCCCGGGAAACGGCGTCGATGCGCGCTACACGCGCGCGCTGCCCGGCCTGGTAGTGGACCAGGAACTCGGGGGAATAGCGGCTTGGCCTGGGCAGCCGCTCGAAGCCATTGTGCGGGTCATACATGTCGAGGTTCGGATCGCGGGACAAGGGATCGCTCTCATCGGTGACCGAAGGGTCGATGATGGAGAGCATGAGTCTGCCTTGGCCGAGGTGGGTCGCGAGCTGGATGACGCCATCAGCGGGCGGCATTTCGAACCCGTTCAAATCGCAGACGTCACCGGCGGCGGTATCCCGCAGGCGTCCCGGCGGAGGTGTCGCGGCCTGCGCCTGGTAGAAGGTGTAGAGCGCGCCGCCCCCGGAGTTGCCGAGCAACACGATCCGCTTGAAGCCGCGGTCCTTCAGCAGCCGAATGGCGCCGGCGATATCGAGTAGAAGACGTTCGTGGATCAGGTTGATGTCGTTGTTGATGTAACGCCCGGCCTGACCGAAGGCCGCGATGCCCCCTTCCAGGAGCGCGGGCACCGCGTAGTGCCGCTGCATGTCTCCGCGCGGGTGCATGAGGAGCGCAACCACCGTCTCACCGCCCCGCGTGTAGAGTGTGCCGTGGGATTCTCCGCCATCCGCCGCCACCACGGGTACGGGCTCCACACGCGCCCCGCTCGGAAGCTTCTCGAAGGACCACAGCGATGGGCCGAGAGCCGGATAGCGTGCCAGCTGCGGAAAGGGCATGGCGGCTACTTCTTGCCCGAAGTGAGCTGGACGTGATCTCGCTTTGCGGCCATCGCCTCGGGCGCCATCACGAGAGGACGCACGCAGTCGATATTCACCGCCTCGATGTCATTCATGCCGATTTCTTGCCAGAACTGGTCCGCCATCTTGCGGGTTTCTTCGCCAGGACCGTGAACGGCTCCGCGCGGATGCCACATGATGGTGGTGCCTTCCATCGCGACCCCCGCCACGCTCCCCGCGTGCAGGAATCCGATCTCGTCGTAGTCCATGTTCCGATGGTAGTAGGGCAAACGAGATGCCTCGCGATCGCGCTGGAACGGCGCGGGCACGAAGTTGCAAAGCACCCAGCCGTCGGCGCGGAACAATCCGAAGGCCGAGGGGGGCACGTGATTTCGGTCGGCGATCACCGGGCGGAAGTCCGTGTTGTGGAAGCGGAACGGGAACAGATCACCCTTCCAACCCACCACGTCGAAGGGATGCCGGGCATAGAAAAACGAGGTGATTCGGCCGGCCCGCCGGACACGGACCTCGTATTCCGCACGACCGTCGCCGTCGTACGCCTTGGGCTCGGGAGTGGTGATGATGTCCGGATCGAAGGGATTGTGTCGGCCGAGAGTCGTATGTTCGACGAAAGAGATCTCAGCGTGCGACTCGAGTACGAGGAAGTAGTTGTCGCGTGTGATGGGCGCCAAGCGGTGGGTCACTCCCTTCGGCAACACAATGTAATCCCCGGGCCGAAATTCGAGGGGTCCGAACTCCGTCTCGACGGCGCCCTCCCCCCGGTGCACGAAGTAGAGCAGGTCCGCGTCCGCGTCGCGGTAGTAAAACGGCATCGGCGCGCTGCGGCGACTCACCGAGACCACCAGGTCATCGTTGTGCCACAGTCGCGTCGGCGCGCCGGACGCTTCACGCTCATCGGCCGGCCGAATCTGCTCGCCGTCCACGTCGCCCGGCGCGAACTCCCCCTCGACCCGCACCCAGCCCGTGGGTTCGTTCAGACGGTAGACATTGGCGACGCGGCCTTGGAAGCCGCCGCGCCCGATCTCCTCTTCCTTGAGCCCTTTCGGCACTGCCACGTGCGCCTGTCGCGGAGTCTGTCCTTTCGCAAGGTGGATCCACGAGTTCTTCATCTTTGTATCCTCCAGTCCGCAGCCCCTCTACGCGAAGAGCACCTTCTGCGAGTAGAGGGTATCCACGTACTCCTTGACTGCGACGATCTTTCCGCCGCGCAGCGTGAAGAGGAAGTGGTAGTGGTTCTTGTAGTCAAGGCCCTTGGCGCTGCGCCCTGTGATCACGACCTCCGCCGCGACCTTGTCGCCCTCGGCCACCATCCCCTCGACCGTGGGCGAAAGCGGCACCTTCGGGTCGTAGAGGCCGGTGCCCGAGCCGAAGAGACCAAGCACCGCGTCCTTGCCCTCGTACAGCCCGCCCAAAGGCGACGACGGCAACACCCACCAGTTGATGTCGTCGGCGAACTTCGCGATCGCGGACGGGTAGTCGCCCTTCGCGAGCGCTCCGAAATAGTCCGTAATGAGCTGCTTATTCTCCACGATGCCCATGGATCCTCCTTCAGGCTCAGGGAGCCCCTCGCAGCGTGGCGAGGGGCGCCGGAGTCGGGTTGTAGATGCGGTCGCCTTCCTTCGATCCGTCCATGTTCGAGGCGTTGCCAGCGCCAAAAAAGACGATCTCGCCCACGTCCCGGGCGGGCGCAACCCAGTCAAAGTTCCAGCTCGTCCCCCCCGGTTTTCCCATCGCCGTTCCGGGGAGCGTGTGCTCGACGTACTCGCGGTGGGCGAGTCCACCCACGCGCTGCGTGTTCTGGGGATCGGTGACCACGAACTCGCCCGCTCCTTGGCCATTCGTCTTCTGAATTGCCGTGACCTGAAATCCCCAGCGCGTGATCGCCACATCTGGGTGGGAGATGCGGAAGGTGAGCGTGTAGCGGCGGCCCGGGGCATAGGCGTCGGGCAGGCCGAGGAGCTCAACCTTGCCGAGCGTGTCCGGATTCAGGGGATAGGTCGCATGGCAGGAGTTGCAGGTCATCTCCGCGGGGACGCCCCCGATCTCCGGTGCGCCGCTTAGGCCGGGCTGCGGGCCCGACGAGGTCGCTCGTGCCCCTGGAACGGAGAAGAGCGCCCAGGCGATGAGCGCGGCCAGCGTGGCGCGAGTCGCGTGCACCCGGCCGCGCCGGGCTTCCGTGCCCCCAAGGATCGCGTCGCAAAAACCAGCGAGCCTCGCCGCTTCCGTCGGTTCGCTTCCGTCTGTAACTTCGAAAATTCCCGCGACGGCCTCCCGAAGCTCGCTCGCCGCCGCGCGCGCGAGCTCGACTGCCTGTCCTCGCGCGACGACGACAAGGGGCACAGGGCCGAGGGCGCCGACCCGATCGAGCGTGTCGCGCAGGAAGGCTTCCACTTGGCGTCGACTGTCCTCGAAGGTCGCGGGGTCGGGGAGACCATCCTCTTGGATGCGGAACCAGACGAAACCCTCGTAGCCCGGGCACAGGGCGCTGCCGGACGCCATCGGGTTGCGCGGTCGCGCGGCCTGGGCGGCGCGCAGCGCGAAGTCGGGTCGGGCCGCGCCGCAGAGCGCGACGAGCTCGCCGGCGTCGCCGCCCGCGCCGTGCAGCGTCACGAACACTCCCCGTGGCCGCGTGGCACTCGGGTGACAGCCGCTCTCACGATGGACCAGTAGACTTCGCATTGCCTCGATTTCCGCACGCTCCCGTTCGGCGCATCGGCCGCGCGGGGCGAGGAGGTCGAATCAGCCGAGCTCCTTGGGAGCCTGCGCTGCGGCCTCGCGTCCCGCGATCCACCCGAACGCCACCGCGGGGCCGAGCGTTCCACCGCCGGCGTAGTAGTAAGCGCCTGTCGGCGACGCGATGCAGTTGCCGGCTCCGAACAGCCCGGGAATCGGATGGTCCCATGCATCGAGCACCTGCGCCTTGGCGTTGATCACAGGTCCCCCATTGGTATCCAAAGTGCCAGCGCCGAGCAGGATCGCGTAGTAGGGGCCGCTCCCGGCGATCGGATACATCGTGGGGTTCTTCTTGGGCAGCGGCCACTTCGTCCCAGGATTCGGAAACGACCAGATGCGCGCGTGCCACATGCGGTCGTAGAGCAGCTCGCCGCGGCGGAAGTCCGCGTCAACGCCTGTTTTGGCGAAACCGTTAAAGCGAGCCACGCTGGCTTTCAGCTCCGACGGGAAGGCCGGGTCAAGGCGGGCCCCGCCGAGCTTGGCCGAATGCTCGGCCAGCCTTGCATCGATCTCTTTCGCGAGCTCCTCGAAGGTGTTGCCCACGATCACATAGGGTGCGGTCGTGCCGGGCGCCGGGATGGGAAAGCGGCCGCCGAACAACTCTGCGCTGCGCTGGTCGTAAACCATGAAGAGCACGAGGTTTGTCCACTCGTGGTCGACGGTATCCCACGCAAAGTGAATCTTGGTGCGTTCGTTGTAGTTGCTCTTCTCGTCGACCACGCGCCGGCCGTGCTTGTTCACCAGGATCATGCTGTCCCCGGGCGGCATGAAGACATCGTCGGGAGTACTCGAGTATTGCAGCGCTTGCTCGAGCACCACCTCCGCCCGCCAGGCGCTCCCCATGTGCCCGAGCTTGGCGCCGAGAGCCGAGGCCAGCGTCACGAAATCACCCTCGTTCGTCGGCACCGCGCAGCCGCCGAAGACGGGTCCGGGTTGGTAGTGCAGGAGCAGCTCTCGATTGTGTGTAAAACCGCCGCTGGCGAATACGACGCCGCGACGAGTGCGCACGTTGACAACTGTTCCGTCACTCTTGGTGGCCTCGAGGCCCACCACTTCGCCTCGGTCATTCTCGAGGATGCGCGTCACCCGATGGCCCATCAGGACGGGCACGTTGTACTTTACGAGGCCCTCTTTGAGCTGACGCACCATCTCGTCGCCGAGGCCAAACGACCCGTCGGGCTTCTTGGGCCAGAGGCGGCGGTCGCGCGGGGTCGCGTCCTCGCGGGTAGGATCGAAGTAGTCGGGCATCGGCCCGAAGGCGCTCTCCGCTGGCTGCGAGATGAGCGCACCCATCTTTGCGAGCTCGTCGACGGCGACCGGCGCCTCGTCATAGAGCGCGCACAAGAGCTCGTACTCATTTTGCGGTAGGCCGAGCTGCGGGGAGCTTGGATCGTAGAGCTGCGGGTAGGAGTAGCGGGCCATGTGCCGCAGGGTCTCCTCCCGAGACTCATCGCCCTTGTCCTTGCGAAAGGAGTTATTCGGCACGAAGTAGACGCCACCGGACTTCGCGGTCGTCCCGCCGAACAGAAGCGCCTTCTCGAGGACGAGCGTGCGTGCTCCGGAATGCACGGCGGAGAGCGCAGCGACTCCGCCCGCGGCACCCGTTCCGACGACCGCGACGTCGACGTCGTACTGCCATTTGCGGTCGGAGAGGCGCTCGCGGGGAGGGCTTTCGCTGAGCGCGGAGGCAGTGGCTGCGCAGCCCGCTGCCGCGCCCACCACCCCCGTCGCACCCGCCAGCTTGAGCAGGTCGCGCCGGGAAAGCGTCAGGACGCCGCCCCCTCTTCCCACCACGGGTTCGAGTAGAACTGGCGCACCCAGCGCCGGTACTCGGCGATCGGGCCGTCGCCATCGCACAGCACAGGTTGGTTGCGGAAGCGCTTGGCCTCCCAGATGGAGAAATCCTGCTCAATCGCTTTCGACTGATCGTCCATGTAGGCCTTGAGCAGCTGGACCGTCTCCTCTTCGCTGCGGCCGTCCTTCTTTCCGATGATTCCCGTCGCGAACTCGAGTGTGTCTTCGTCGACCGGCGTAAGGCCCGCCGACACCACAGTCGTGAACATCCCGGTGTAGGTCAGGAAGTTGAAGCCGAGGCCCCAATTCTGGGCTTCCATGTACAGATCGTCCTGCACACCCATCGTCTGCACGGTCTTTCGCGTACCGATGTTCCAATAGAACATCTTGCCGTCGAACTTGTGACTGCGCTCCCGGGGAGGATCCATGAGATGGACGGTCTGGAAGTGATGCCAGTCGATGGCATTTTCCATCACTTCCTGCGGCTGAGACTTGATCACCCAGCGGTACTTCTGCCAGGAGCTTGTCCACTCGGGGTCGCCCCAGCCAGGGATCTGCGGGATCAGGTAGTCGGGCGCCTTTCCTTCCGCGTGGTGCCAGACGAAGATGCGGCCGTTGATCTCTTGGATCGGCCAACAGCGCGTCTCGGCCCGGGGCGGGATCCTCTTGGCGTAGGGGATGGCCACGCATTTGCCCTCGGCGTTGATCTGCCAGCCATGGAAGGGGCAGCGGATCGTATTGCCGATCACCCGGCCGCCGACGCCGAGGTGCGCGCCCAGATGGGGGCAGTAGGCATCGAGGCAAACTGCCTGGCCGTCCTCGCCACGGAAAAGCACCAGGTCGCGGCCGAAGTAGTGGACAGGCTTGACCTCGCCCACCT
>DAIOWK010000077.1:0-12726 GCA_036758525.1 Myxococcota bacterium | reverse complement strand
GCACCGTGAGGAGGGAGTGCATCTCCATGTTCCCGTAGATTGCCGCGTTGTTGACCAGCAGGTCGACACCGCCGTAGGCGTCCTTGGCGGCCTTGCCCATCGCCTGCGTAGAGGCTTCAGAGGAGACATCGGTCTTGACGAAGAGCGACTCGCCTCCTTCGGCGGTGATTTCCTTGGCCACGCGTTCGCCCTGCTCGGCGTCAATCTCAGCAACAACCACCCTCGCACCTTCGCGAGCGAGCGCTTTTGCGTAGCTCTCGCCGATCCCTCTACCCGCGCCGGTGACGACGGCAACTCGGTTCTGAAACCTCATTCCTTGCGACCCGACAGAGCTCATTTCGGTGCAACCTCCTCGCCGCGCATTCCACGGGCCCCGAATCTGACATTATATCAGAAAGAGGCACGCCTCTCGGGTCCGTCCCAGTCGCGAGAGCACCATCCACTGGATCCACCAGAGCTTCAGTTGATGGTCTCTCTCTTCACGCTCGCATCCCGCAAGAGCTTGGCACGGTCCCGGTTGTGATCCGCCTCGGCTCGTCGACCCAGCTGCTCAAGCACCACCGTCTGGCTCTCGACCAATTGTAGGAGCGCGGGATCGCCGGGTTCGAGCGTGGACTCGGCAATCGCCAAGGCGCGCTCCAGATATTGCAGAGCACCTGCGAAATCGCGACGTTGGAAGAGAACCGCACTGAGTCTTTGGAGGAGGGCGACGAGCTGGAAATGATCCGGACCGAATCTCATTTCGAGGATACTGAGGCTCCGCTGCAAGAGCCTTTCGACCACGAAAGGCTTGGCGTGTGCGATCTGAGCATCGGCAAGCCCGATCAACCGGAACGCCAGCTCAGGATGTTCCTTCCCGAGGACTTGTTCGCGCAGCTGCAAGACTTCCGCGAGAAATGCTTCCGACTCCTCCACGCGCCCCTGTCGCGCCACCAATCTTGCCAACCCGTCGAGCGCTTCTGTGATCATGGGATGTTCGGGCGGGAGCTCATGGCGTGCGATCTCGAGCGCACGGCGAAGGATGGCTTCGGCTTCACGAAATCGAAGTCGAGTCACCAGCAGGTCGGCGAGGTCGTCGAGCGGACGCACGAGATCTAGGTGGGTGGTTCCACGCGCATGCTCGAGCAAAGACAGGAGCTCACGGTGGCGACCTTCGGCGTCGTTCAAACGGCCCTGCAGGCGATGCAAATTCGCGATCGCGCGGAGGGCCCCGACGAGCTCGAGATGCTCGGGGCCGAGGTTGTGTTGCTGGATCTCGAGATTTCGCAGCAGGAGACCTTCGGCCTCTGTAAAGTTTCCAGACTCCACGAAGAGCGTCGCGAGCTTGCGCGCGATCAAGGCAACTTCCGGATGCAATCGGCCGCGGGCCGTTCCGAGCAGGCGGAGCGCCCGTTCGAGATGGGCGCGCGCTTCGTTGGGGCGGCGCTGGATCACCGCCAATCTCGCCAGGAGATCGAGGGTTTGGACGAGCTCGGGGCTCTCCTCACCCACCCTCTGGCAATCCGTCTCGAGCTTGCGGTGAAATACCCTTTCCGCGTCGGCGTAGGCACCTTGCTCGAAGAAGCGAAGCCCGAGGTCCCCGAGCACGCCGGATAGCGCCAACGCAGTCGGTCGATCGGCGGACCCTGTCGCCGCCTCGCAATCTTCGAATGCCTCGCGTAGAAGCCTCCCTGCCTCATCGAAGCGACCCGAGACATTGAGGATCGCCGCGAGTGCAATCCGTGGCCTCGTGAAGGCCAGCGATGGGCGGAGATAGCTGCGCTCGGATATCTCGACTACGCGGCGTTGGATGCGCTCCGCGTCTGCCATCCGGCCCAGAGCTCGCAGGAGCGCCACGTGATGCTCGCTCGCTGCGATCAGATCTTGGTGCCCGACCTCCGGCATGTCACGAAGCAGCTCGGAAACTCGATCTGCGATCTGCTCTGCTTCGAGAAGGCGGCCCTCCTGGCCCCGCAGCTGAGACAATCGGTGGAGCAAGGTGGCGAGATGGAGCGATTTCGGCCTGCCCTCCTCGGACGCGATCGCTGCCTCGAGCTCCTCCAGGGTCTTCGGCAGGGCACGAGGAGGTACCGGCGGCTTGGGTGCGCCCGCTCTTTTCCGCTGAGGCCGGCGGGTACTCAACACGAACATATAGACGCAGGCGGCGAGCACGATGGGACTAACGATGGCGATCGGGTCCGCCGGCAAGTGCGCTCCCGGGCGCGAGATCGGCCAACTCTCCCCAGGAGGATACTAGAATCTCTCTCACAAGGGGTAGGGGGATCACGGAAGATCCCCGAGCCCCATTGCGACGCGATTCTGTGATCTCGATAGCGTTCCCGCTATGGGATGTGGGCGCGTTTCAAGGCAATGGCAACGGACGCTCACGTTGCGACCGTTAGCGGCCGCGCCAACCGGCACGGAGGAGCTCTTCGAGTTCGCGTAAGAGTGGCATCCGTGGATTGGTCCGGAGGCTCGGGTCCTCGAATGCCGTGCGCGCGAGCTCCGGTAGCGCGGTCTCGAACTCCTCCTTTTGGACTCCGGCCTCGGCCAGCGAGGGCGGGATGCCTACCGTGTCCAGTAGCTCGTCCACTTTCTGGAAGAGCCGCTCACAGCGGTCCGCCTCGCTGTGGCCTCCGAGACCAATCACCCAAGAGAGCTGGGCGTACTTCTCCGGTGCCACGTAGGCCGAGTAGCCAGGCGCAGGCATGAACTTTGTGGGGATCGAAGCGTTGTAGCGCATCACGTGGGGAAGGAAGATTCCATTGGCGCGGCCGTGTGTGAGATGGAAACGCGCCCCAACAGCGTGAGCGAGTGCATGGTTCACCCCAACGAACGCGTTTGAGAAGGCGAGACCCGCGATGGTCGCGGCGTTCGCCATTGCGGTGCGCGCAGCGAGATTGGAGCCGTCCGCCATCGCGCGGGGTAGAGCATCGAGGATGAGACGCGTCGCTTGTACGCAGAATGCATCTGTATAAGAGGATGCAAAGATGGAGACGGCTGCCTCAACGGCATGTGTCAGTGCGTCCACACCGGTGTCTGCGGTGGCTCCAGGGGGGAGCGAGAGTGTCAGCAGCGGATCAACAATCGCCATATCCGGTACCAGCGAGTAGTCGACCAGCGTGAGTTTGCGCTGGCCTACAGTGACGACGCTCGCCGGCGATACTTCTGAACCGGTTCCCGCAGTGGTGGGGATCGCCACGAGGCGCAGCTGATGCGCGATCCGTGGGTAGCGGGCGACACGCTTTCGTGCGTCAAGGAAGGGGAGCGAGAGCTCTCGCACAGAAAGTTCGGGGCTTTCAAAGAAAAGTCGCATCGCCTTCGCAGCGTCGAGCACGCTCCCCCCGCCCACCGCGATCAGGACGTCTGGTGACATGCGGCGTAAGAGATCCACACCCGCTCGAATTTGAGTCTCCGTGGGCTCGGGCTCAATATCGGAGAAAACATGCACGGTTCGAGCCGACACGTGGCGGCGTATTTCATCTGCGACGCCGCTCCGTTCGAGAGTGCTATCGGTCACGATCACGGCCGTTCGCGATTGGACCTGCCGTAGGTTTTCAAGTGCACCGGCATTGAAGTACGTGTCGGACGGGACGCGGAACCACTGGGGTGGGGTGAGGCGTCGCGATACGGTCTTTATGTTGAGCAGGTTCCGGTAGTTCACATTGTCCGTCGTCATCGAGCCACCCCAAGTTCCGCAACCGAGCGAGAAGGTGGGCGTGAGGGAGTTGTAGACTCCGCCGAGAGCTCCCACCGCTGTTGGCGCATTCACCAGGATGCGGCCTGCACGCATGGTGGCGGAATATCGCTCGATGATCTGGGGCTCTCGGGCATAGATCGCGCAGGTGTGCCCGAGGCCTCCGTGCGCGGTCACGAGATCGCACGCCGCCAGTGCATCGTCCTCCGAGGCTGCGCGTACTACTGCGAGTACGGGCATGAGCTTCTCGTGCACGAGTGGGTGGGCGCCAAGCATCTCTAGGTCTGATGGAAGAGGCGCCAACAAAACCTTTGTGCTTGGGTCCACCCGAAAGCCAGCCATCTCGGCCAAACGCTGCGGCGATTGCCCGACCGCCGCGATGTTGGGCTCGCCGGTCTCAAGGAAGGCAACCCGCGCCAGGAGTTCGACCTCGTCCTGGCTAAGAAGCCGAGCGCCCATGCGTTGAAACTCGGCGAGCGCCGGCTCCCAGACCGCGTCGTCGATGACGCACGTCTGTTCCGCGGGGCAAATGACCGAGGCGTCAAAGGTCTTCGAGATCAAGATATCGACAATCGCCCCGCGAAGGTCGGCGGTCCGATGGAGATAGACCGGGGCGTTTCCGGGTCCCACACTGATGACCGGCTTGCCGGCCTTGTTCGCAAGGTTGACGATTCGCGGGCCGCCTGTGGTCCAGATGAGGTCAATGCCGGGATGCTCGAAGAGGTAGTGCGTCGCCTCGCGGGGAGCATCGGGAATCACCTGAAGGGCATCGGGGGGCATTCCTGCTTCCTCGGCGGCCTTGCGCAAAATCTCGACTGTATGGAGCGCACAGCGAATTGCCCGGGGCGACGGTCGGAAGATGATGGCATTTCGAGTTTTCGCGGCGACGATCGCCTTGAAGAGCACCGTGGAGGTAGGGTTTGTAACGGGGAGGATCGCCAATACGACGCCAATCGGCTCGGCGACATACTGTATGTTACGCTCCGGGTCTTCACCGATCACCCCCACCGATTTCTTGTCTTTCAGGAAGTCGTAGAGGAACTCAGTCGCGACGTAGTTCTTTACGACCTTGTCCTCGAAGACGCCAAAGCCGGTCTCGTCGATGGCGACCTGGGCGAGCTCGACCGCTTTCTCCAGACCGGCGACGACCATGGCCCAAACAATGCGATCCACCGCCTCCTGATCGAGGGAGCGAAACGCAGCTGCAGCGCCGCGCGCGCGCGCGACGACTTGATCGAGCTCCGCGGTGCGTCCGGGGCGAAGGATCGACTCGGGCTTGTGGTCGGTCATGGTGCATCCTCAGCAGGGTTCCAGGAACAGCAAAGGCGCTCCGCGGCGGCAGCGCTGTCGTCCGGCGGACGTTTCGGGCGTGCGCGAGCTCGGGGCCGCGACGGCCGAAGCAGGCAATGGCTGCGGCCGGCGGGATTTGCTCTACGTCAAGTGCCGGGAGCGCCAGTCCCCGGGGGTGGGCGCTGCGGATGCCCGGAATCGGGCCGTTCCATCAAGGCCTCGGGGCACCCTGGCGATCTTGAGGGGAGGCCATCTCCTTCCATGATTCGGAAGGCAATCGCAGCTGGACACGGTGCGCCGCTACGAGGGTGGGGGCGCTGGGCTCGGTCGCAGCGCGATCAGAGTTCAAATCGGCGAGTTCCTCGGCGCAGTGCTTCGGCTTCGCCGACAAGGCTCTGGACGGTATCGCCCATCCGCTGGGCGGCTTCTTCGCTCTCGTGTGTGCCCTTGAGCACGCGTTCCAGGGAGCTCGCGACCTCTTTGCACGCGATTGTCTGTTCCCGCAGCGCGGAGTTCATGCGCCTTGTGGTCTCTCGGACGCGCTCGGTCGTCTCGCGGATACTCGCGTAGCCCCGCGCTTGTTCTTGGGTGGTACCGCGCACCTGCTGCGCGACTTCGCGCATGGCAGCCGCGGATCGGGTGATCACCTCGCTCCCACGCCCGCGTTCGCCTTCGGCTGCGCGAATCTGTTCCACGCCGCTCAGCACGCGGCCCATCAGTCCGACCACATGTGCGGCAGCCTTGGTCTGCTCACGTACGGACGAAACGATCTGGCTGGTGCAGGAGCCGCTCTCCCGTGCAGCCCGGGTGATGTCTTCGAGGGAGAGTCCAGCCTGAGCGGACCGCGCAACACCTGCCAAAACACTCTTTGTCCCCTGATCGATCGCTCCGACCGCGTTCCCGCTCTCCTCCTGGAGGGCACGGATCATCGACGCGATCTGGTTGGTGCTCGCCAGAACCCGCTCGGCCAGCTCTCGAATCTGATCGGCGACGACCGAGAATGCCCGGCCATTCTCCCCGGATTGCGCCGCAATGATCGCCGCATTGAGGGCAAGAAGGTTCGTCTCATCGGCTACGTCCGAGATGACGCCGAGGATTGCACCGATTTCCTTCGCTGCCTCCACCAGGCGGCGCACGACCCGTCCGGCGGTCTCGGTGGCACGCTGAATGTCTTGCATGCCCTCGATCGTCTCGGAAACGCGCATTCGACCGGCCTCAGCGCTTTGCTGCACCGCGTCCGCAAGCTGTGCCATTTTCTCAGCCGTCACGTCGACGGTCCGCATCGCGGACGCCATCTGCTCCATATTGGCAGAGGTCTCTGAGGCGGCTTCGGAAAGGGTCTCGCTGCTTTCCGCGACCCGATGAGAGCTCCGGATCACCTCCTCGATCGAGCCGAGCACGTCGTCCACTTGCCCGGACAGTGCGCCGGCAGTGTCGCGGAGCTGCTCGCCCGTGGCACCCAGTTCTTCGATGGCGCCTCCTGCTTCCTCGGTCGACTTGTTCAGGTGTTCAGCGGCACCCGAGAGATCGTTCACCTGCTGGTGAATCTGCTCCATGGCACGGTGAACGCGGTCCATTTCCTGCGATTGAGCGCCGGCGGTTGTGGCGAGGCCCTGTGAGACAGAGGACAGCTCTCCCGCCGCACCGTCGACCCGCTGGGCGGCTTGGGTCACATCACCGATCAGCGTGCGGAGGGCGTCGCATGTCTCTTCGTAGGTCCGAGCCAGTTGGCCGAGCTCATCATCCGACTCGAAGTCGCGTCGGTGGCGCAAGTCGCCCTGAGACATGCGCTGGGCCGCTTCGCCGAGAGCACTGGTCGCTTGGCCCACATCTCCAGCGAAGAGCAGCACAAGCCCCGTTGAGATGGCGGCCGCCAATCCGAGGAAGGCGGAGAGCGTCCCCGCGAGACTGCGCAGGTCTGCCTGAAGCCCCACCATCGGAGTAATCGCCACGAGAGCCGCGCCTTGCGGGAGCCTTCGCCAGCTCAGGATGGTTCCCTCGTCGTGCAACGTGCCCGAGTTCGTCCCCTCTGCCATTTGGTGCTCGATCTCGCGGACCACGCGCTCGCCCAACTCCGACGGGGCGTTCTGCGAGCTGAAACCTGGCTCCAATCGCACGACTTGGACGGGTTCTTCAAAAATTGCGTCGCGCGCTTCTGGATCATCGTGTCGTAGTGCGTGGCCGACACGCGGTGAGGAGCTGGCGATCGCGCTCTCGAGCACCTCATCCTGCCAAACTCCGATGACGCCAATCATTCCGCCCGATGCTCTCGCATAGGCGAGCAGTGCGGCAAACACCACCGACGCGAGGCCCGAACTTGAGACCGTCAGCATGAGCTTCGCCCGCAACGAGAAACTGCGAAGAAGTGCGCGTCGGTCTCGCGGATCTGGGAGGTCCGCGGCGAGCGCCGCACGAAGAGGTCCGCTGTATCTTCGCAACCCGAAGAACACGAGCGCCCCCGCGACGAGGCCGCCCGTCAGACCGGCCACGAATGTTGTGGCGTTCTCAAATGCACCCCAGTCGCGGCCACTCCAGACCGCCATGCCGATCGCCCCGAAGACGCCAGCCGCGGCCCACGCTCCAAGGTGGAACTGCAGAAAGCGCCTCGGGAGAGCCATCGTGGCCGCGAACGCATCGCGTGCGACGGCAGCGTTGCGCGTAGGCGCCGGGCCAGCGTTCAGGTAGGTCTGGATCGGTTTCCACCAGACGCGGCGCTGAAACTCCGAGAGGAGCGCAATCACAACCACATAGGCGCCTAATGAATCGGTGAAAACACGCCAGTCCTGGGAGGAAAAGGCTAGGACCCCGTTCAGATAGAAGATGAGAACGACCACCGCCGGGACGATGAGGCCAATCTCTACGAGTCGCACATCTCGAGTGAACGTCCGTCCCGAGGGCAGCCGAGAGGCATTCAAGACGAGACCCTCCGGAACCTTCTCCACAGAGCGCGACCAGTCCATCCCCAAGTGGGCGCACCGAAGCATGTCGGCGCAAGCCGAGCCCTACTTGAACGAGCGCTAGCGCGTGCCACACGGCCCAGCCCGTTCTGATTTGGGGGGGCGACACCGCACCGGTGCTGATCCAGGGAGCGAGAAAAGTGGATTGGATAGGGCTCGAACGGACAGGTCCTTGCTCGATCTGAAAGAGGCGGCGAAGGACGACGCCCCGACCTGGTTTCCCTCGCCGCGGGGGGGTCTCGCTGCATCCAGTGATCGCAGCACTGAGACGGCAGGGTTTCGCAGGCCGAACGTGAACCTCGGCCGTGGGTAATGGAGGGGCCCGTTCGATCGGCGTCGCGGGGCACCCACGCCCGCAGGCCCGCGTTCGATTTCGGGCGCCTGGCGGCCCCCGCGGAATAAGCGGCGGGGCGGGGAGATGGCTGCGAAGATCGTGTGACCAATCCCTCTCGCAGGTCAGTAAGCCGAGAGGGTCCGAGCAAGGCACACAGGACCCGGAAAGGCCCAGAACTCGGGTGGAGAGACCGGGGCATGGTACCGTTTGCGGGGTGGGCCCGGAGGGGAGCACAGCAGCACCATGGGCGAAGCGACCCCGCACGGAGCCTCGTCACACGCGCAAGGTTCGGGATAAAGGGAGCCGGAGAGGCTCTTGCCCCCTCGAGGGGGAGGTCGCCGCGAGGTCGTAATGCTAGAGAAGCGCGAGCGAAGCCGGATTGGCTGACGCCTGGATCGGCGGTTTCCCACGCGGAGGCGGTGCAGATGGACGTGCTTTTTAGTGAGGACCAGGAGATCCTGCGTTCGGGCGTGCGTGAGTTCCTTGAGCGCGAGTGCGGATTGGCCACGGTGCGAGCGATCGCGGAAGCGGGCAAGGGGCTGCCCCCGGCACTCTGGACGAAACTTGCCGATCTAGGCTGGCTTGGCCTCTGCATACCGGAGGAGTATGGAGGCGCGGGTCTGCGCTCCCTCGATCTCGTCGTCATGCTCGAGGAGATGGGACGGAACCTCTTCCCCGGCGCCTTCCTGTCGGCAGTGGTGGGGAGTCTCGCGCTTGCTCTAGGCGCCAACGAGGCGCAGAAGCGACGGCTGCTCCCTGCGCTCGCTTGCGGAGAGCAGCGAGCCACCCTGGCGCTCTACGAGGGGACAGGCTCTTGGGGCGCCGAAGGGGTAGCGCTCGAAGCTCGCGCCGCAGGAGCAGGCTTCTGTCTACGTGGTGTAAAGCGCTTCGTAGCGGAGGGCACTTCCGCGGACTGGTTGGTGGTCCCCGCTCGTACATCCGAGGATTCAGAGCGATGTCTCACGTTGTTTCTGGTCGATGCGCGTGGGTCGGGTGTTTCTGCCGAGTCCGTTCCAACGACGGATATGACGCGGAGTTACTCGGAGGTGCTCTTCGCGGACGTTTGCGTCGCGCCGGAGAATATCCTCGGTGCCGTGGGAGAGGGTGCCCCGCTTCTGGAGCGGATTGTTGATCGTGCCAAAGGTGCGCTCTGCGCCGACGCTTGCGGAGGCGCCCAGCGCGTACTCGAGCTCTCGGTCGCGTATGCCCGAGCGCGTGAACAGTTCGGTCGACCTATCGGAGCGCAGCAGGCAATCCAACATCGATGCGCCGATATGCTGGTACGCGTCGAAGGCGCACGCTCTGCTACCTGGCGCGCAGCCTGGTGCTTCGACGAGGATGAATCCGAATCTCACACTGCGGCATGTATGGCGAAAGCATATACCTCGGATGCATACCTACGCGTGGCGGGCGATGGAATCCAAATCCACGGTGGGCTCGGCTTTACCTGGGAGCAGGACCTGCACCTGTTTTTCAAGCGTGCCGCCCTCTCTAGCGTCCTCTTCGGGGATTCTGCCCAAAACCGTGAGCTCGTGGCACGGACCCTGTTGGACTAGACGCCCCGCAACAGCCAAAAGCATCCCGCAAGAACAGCGGTCGGAAAAAGCGCGCCCGCCAAGAGACCCGCCGGTGACACTCCGCCTCGAAAGTGCTTGGCGAGGATCGCCTGGCCCGCGGGATTGGGTGCGTTCGCGAAAATGGTGAGACCACCCCCGGTCACCGCACCTGCGAGAACCGCATATTGAAGTGTGAATGCTGCGGAGCCGCCTGCTGCAGAGTCAAATGCCGGAACGAGGGACGCGAGGTAGGTAATCGCGGCATTGTCGTTGAAGGCGGTAAGAACGATGGACCCGACGAACATCTGAAGCTCTCCCAGACTCGACAGCACCGGCTCAATCCACCAGCGCTGGAACCCCCCGTGGATGACCAGGGCAGCGAGGAACAGGCCCACGAGGAGAGGGCTTCGCATATTGAGCTCATACTGGTGGTGGCGCGTCGCTTCTGTAAAGGCCAAGAAGGAAAGAAAGCCCATGATCACAAGAGGTGGGCTGTGCAGTGTCGCCACCGTAAATGCCACGAAGAGAACATGTACGATCGTGACCCACCAGGGCACGGGCTCCTCGAGCGGCGCCCAAGCCTGTGTCTGTTCGGCGATTTTGGCGCGGGAGGCGAGAGCTGAAAATTCGCGCTGCAACATCAGGAAGAAGAGATAATTGCAAATTGCGATTCCGACGAGCGCCTTCCAGCCAAAGCGCAGGAACATGGTCGCGGCGTTAAAATTCCACGCGCCCGCGACCATGAGGACAGGCGGCGCCGCAAAGTGCGTCAGGGTCCCACCGACCGAGATGTCGACGAAGAGGAGGCCGAGGGTTGCGTACTTAAAGCGGGGGGAGGGCTCGAGGACGAAGATCTTCTCGCTGAGCAGCATTGCCGCGATGGTCATCGCGGCGGGCTCGGTGATGAAGGACCCTACGGGCGGAAGCAGGCAGAGAATGGCGAGCCACCAGGCGCCGGGCGTTCCACCACCCAGGCGCGAGGCAAGGCTCGCTCCACGCTCCGCGGCTCTAACGACGGGTCGGGTTGCGGCGATGCACATGACCACCACCACGAACACAGGTTCCGCGAAGTCAATCGTCGAGATGTAGCGGGTGACATGCTGCCAATCGAACCAGAGATCGATCGTTCCGAGAAGCACCGCGCCCCAGATCCCAAACACGGCCTCCACCTCGCCAAAGAAATGGAGGATCGTGGCGGCGAAGGAAACAGGCTCTCTGCCTTCCGGATAGGCCGGCAACTCTCCCACGGCGGCACGGGCGGCGAGGGCCTCCCGGTGTTTCCTCTCCTGAAGATCCGCAAGTCGGGTGAACGAGTTGGCCAGGAGAGTATGAATGATCGCGCACAAGAAGATCCCGCTCGCGACCAGGTTGAATGGCTCTGCCCGCAAACGCCCGGCCAAGATTGCGCCGAGGGACGTGAGCTGTGCGTCCCCGTAACTCTCGGGGCTTTTGGGGAAGGCTGCGATCGCAGAAGGCGCCGAACCCGCGGCCGCCCGCGCTGCAGCGCTGACGCCGCAACTGGCCAAAAAGAAGAGCAGAGGAGCCAATCTGCGCTGCGACGCCACGGCCCGGATGCCTCGCTCTACGGGAGTGACGCCCTTAGCTCATCTTACGGGCCGCGAAAAGCCGTGCCGCATTTCCGCGGAGGAACTTCTCGAGCACGCCAGGTCGTAGGTCAAGCTTGCCCGCTTCTTCCACGCAGCGCTTCATCGACAGCGCTGGGTGATCGGACGCGAAGATCACTTTGTCCTGGCCCCGGGTATTCATGAAGTGAATCAGCTCCGGGGGAAAATAGCGCGGCAGATACGCCGAGGTCATAAGGTGTAGACCGCGATACTTCAACATGAGACGAATCGCGACACTCCACCATGGGTCGGCGCCATGGGCCATCACCAGTGTGAGCTCGGGGAAGTGCAAACATACCTTGTCGAGGTGGATCGGGTGCTGACACTCGCCTGGCGCCGGAGGGCCCGGGATCCCAGTATTGATCGAGATCGGAAGGCCGAGTTCTATACATTTCGCGTAGACCGGGAAGTAGATCGCATCGTTCGGCGGCACGTCCATGTAGAACGGCACGATCCTCGCCAGGGCAACGGGCTCAGATCGAACGAGCGCCTCGAGACAACGGGTGGCCTTCATTCCTTTGCGCGGATCGAGCGTGAGAGAGAGCGCGAAGCGGTCCGGGTGGATCTTGGGGAACGACAGCACGTGCTTCGAGGGGTGGATCGCGTCCGTGGTGAGGATCGCACGTTCGACCCCCGCCTCGTCCATTTGCGCAAGCGTTTCCTCGATCGAGAGGTTCTTAAAGAACTCGTCCCCGCCCTTGAAGTAGTTCTCCTTCACCTGCACCAGGTAGTCGGGCCGGCCGAGCTCACCCATGTTGACGTTCACCCAACCATCGATTGCCCTTAGCTCTGCCATGCCCGTCACCCTTCCTCTCTGGGGCGCCACGCGCCATCTGCAAAAAACTGCCGCATCCAGCGCCGATACACAGGGAAGGCACCGTCGCCATCGCAAAGAAGCGGTTTGTCGAAATATTTCTTGTTTTCCCAGATCACAATGTCTTGTGCCATCTGCTTTTCCAGGTCTCTGATGAGAGCGGCGCCCACGCCTTGCTGTGAGCTCCTTCCGGTCGCCTGTTTTACGCTATAGGCAAAGCTCACATCGGTGTAGTCTTCATCAATCGGTGTCGCGGTGTTCACCATCAGCGTATCTACGATCCCGGTCACGCGTACGGTCTGAAAGCCTGGACCGAAGTCGGTGGTGTCGATTCCACCGTCAATCTCGCCCTGCGGCGTACCCATCTTCATCCGCGAGCGACAACGCAGCAATGGGCCGTCCATCTCGACCTCCGTGCGGGGCACGGTGTGGGTGCCATGCACGTAGCGAAAATGCACCTGATCGACAGCGTTC
>DAIOWK010000076.1:0-12809 GCA_036758525.1 Myxococcota bacterium | reverse complement strand
GGGCGCTCCTGGCGGATCATGGGATCTCAGTCACGGGAGAGTTCGAGGAGACGGCTCGCAAAGCAGCGGACCGCGGCGAGAGCCTGGCGTTCGTCGCACAAAGAGATGCTCGCGGCAACCGCGTGCTTGGCCTGATCGGTCTGGCCGATCTGCCCCGCGCTGACGCCGCGAGGGCGGTACGGCGGCTTGGCAATCTCGGGATTGAGGTGGCATTGGTGAGCGGTGACCATCGTGCCGCTGTTGCGCAGGCGGCTGCCCGCGCGGGCATCGTAGAATATGCGGCGGAAGTCTCACCGGCGGGCAAAGTCGATGCGGTGCGTGCGCACCGGATTGCGGGGGCAAAGGGCTCGCGGACGGTCCTCCTCGCGGGTGACGGTGTGAATGATGCGGCGGCACTCGCAGCGGCCGACGTGGGCGTCGCGTTCGCCCACGGAGCTGATGTGGCGATCCACGCCGCCGACGTGATCGTGCATGCGCCGCACCTCGGCGCCCTGGCCGACGCGGTCGAGCTCGCGCGCGCGACCCTGGGGCGGATCCGCGAGAACCTTGCGCTGGCGCTGCTCTACAACGTCGTTGCGGTGCCACTGGCAGCGACGGGCTTCCTGCATCCGCTCTCGGCCGCAATCGCGATGGGCCTGTCGTCCCTCGCGGTCACCGCAAACTCGCTGAGGCTCCTCGGCTGGCATTCGAGAGCGCCGGACCCGGGGACGGAGCGGGCATGAGCTTTCTCTTGATCACAATCCCGGCGACACTGCTCCTCACAGGTGTACTGGTCTTGCTCGTCTTGCGCGCCGTCCGGCGAGGCGAGTTCGACGACCTTGAGGGACCGGCGCAACGCCATGTCTTCGACGACGACCGGTGTCCGGAGCGCCCGGACGGCCCTTAGGTGCATTCCGCAGAGATGCATCCGCGCGCGTTGCGGGGGCGGATCGTTCGCGAAAGCTCTACGGCCAATCCCCTGAGCCCTCCCCTCTCGCGTCCCATGGTCGGCGCCCGCGCGTCTGGCGCGAAACCCGCAGGGAGCGGGGGCGTATACTCACTCCCCGGCGAGCTCCCCCCGCTCGCGCGACGAGGAGCCGCTCTTGCCCGCGCCCTCTCACTCCCGACTCTCCACCCGGGTGCTCCTCGCCTACGGCGGGCCCACGCTCGGGATCGCCTATCTCCTCTTCTTCGTCCAGTTCTACTTCCTCAAGTTCTCGACCGATGTGTTGCTGCTGCCGCCCGCCGCGATCGGGCTCGTCTTCGCGGTCGCGAAGGTCTGGGATGCCGCGAGCAACCCTCTCGTCGGGAACTGGAGCGACCGAGTGCGCGCGCAGCTTGGCCGGCGGCGGCCGTTCATGTTTGCCGCGCTGCCCCTTCTCGTCGCGGGGTTCGTGATGCTGTGGACGCCACCCGCCGCGCTTGCGGGCCATGCCCTTGTGGCGTGGTCCGCCGTCGCACTCTTCGTCTTCTACGGGGCCTTTGCGCTCTACGCGATCCCGCACTTCGCCCTCGGCGCCGAGCTCTCCTCCGATTCGCATGAGCGCACGCGCCTCTTCGGTGTGCGCCAGATGAGCCTCACGATCGGGATCCTCGTCGCGTTCGGCGGAATCCAGGTGGCGATGAACGCTGCAGCTCCGCGTGCGGCGGCCGCGCGGCTCGCACTCCCTGCGGCTATCGTGGCTGCGGCACTCCTCGCCGTGACGCCACTCCTGATACGTGAGCCCGTACACGACGGCTACAGTGGCGGCCGGAGCCTGCTGGCCGGCCTGCGTGATGTCTGGGCGAATCCGCCCGCGCGGCGCCTCCTCTTTGTCTGGTTCATCGAGAACGCCGGGGTCGGTGCGGTCGGCACGATGGCTCCCTACGTCGCGGAATACGTGCTCCGCCGGCCAGACATCGTCGGTTTGCTGCCGGCGGCGTACGTCGTGTCGGCCGTGAGCGCGATCCCGCTCTGGATTCGGGTGTCCCGCAGCCTCGGCAAACGTGAAACGTGGCTTGTGACGATGTTTCTCGCAGCGTGCGCGTTCGGAGGGATGGGATTTGTGGGACCGGGCGATGTCGCCTTGACCATCACGCTTCTCGTCGTGGCCGGAGCCGCGATGGGTTCCGGAAGCGTACTCTCGTCGTCAATCCTGGCCGACGTGATCGACCTCGACGCGGAGCGCACGGGCCAACGCAAAGAGGGCGTCTACTCCGCCGCGATGACATTCGTGATGAAGATTGGGGTTGCGGGCGTCACCGCGCTCAGCGGCTTCGTGCTTGGCGCAGCGGGATTCATGCCGAACGCGGAGCAGTCGATGGAAAGCTTGCTCGGGATCCGTGTGCTCTTCGCCGGCCTTCCTTGCGCCGGCTTCCTGCTCGGGGCCATGCTCTTCTGGCGCGCGTCGTTCGCGCCAGCGCGCTCACCCGCGCTCAGCCCTTCGGTGCCGGAGTAGAGGCTCGTCTCGACCTCTCGCACTGGTCTATCACGGATCCACGATGACACCGATTGTCCCATCCAGGCGAAGGCGCGCGCTCTAAAGGCAAGTTTCCATGCCTAGCGAACAACAATCCGTCCCGTCATCTGAGGCTGGAACCCAGAGAAGTACCGATAGGTGCCCGGCATATCGAAGCGGAACAAGAACGACTCGTTGTTGTGGAGTGCCTGGGACGCGAAGGCCCCCTCGGCCGAGGTCACCGTGTGCGGCAGCTCGTCTTCATTCACCCAGCTCACGATCGTGCCGGCCGGCACCGTCACGCTCGACGGAATGAATCCGAAGGGAGACAGCCGAACCCGGACAGGGTCTCCCGCACACTCTGCGCGAGGCACAATCGCCGAGACGCCAAGGAGCGTGAGAAACAGGAGACCGAAAACCGCGGAAACACCTCGAAGAGCCGGGACACGCTTCGTGAGAGGCCTGCGATCTTCCATGCCTTTTCCCTCCCCTCTTCTCGATTTTCGAGGTTCGATTCTCCGAAAAATGCAGCGTCGCTAACCGACGACCATCATTCCTTTCATGCGGACGCACGAGATACTCGTATGTACGAGGGTGAATGGGAAATCGATACACGCCCTCGCTCCATCGAAGCGCGAGAAGGGGGCCCCTCACTATTCAGCCTTTGGGCCTGAAGTTTGAGGTACACGCTCGTGAACGCTGCACCACTCACTTCGCGCTATGTGACAGACAGGTGGCGCCGAGGACCACGCAGAGCAAGGGAAGGACATCCTTGAAGGCGATCTCCAATGCCACAGCCGTGACCTCCAGCTCCGATGTCATGGAGTACACCGCGAACCGGAGCCTGGATTGTCACGATCCTCGGGGGAGGGCATAACTTCGAACAGGATCGGCGCGTATTAGGTTGTGCGAGACAGTTTCGCTGACCGCTTCACGGGGTCGGCTGCGCGCACGGGCTGAGCGAAGAACGAAGGTCCACAGCCAGGGCACTTGAGGATTCCGATAGGCACGAGGCGCTCAGCCTATCAACGGGCTTCCTCGGCTGGGGACGTGTGAAATCTCCTTCCCGCCCGTCCTGACCGCCTGGAAGAAAGCCTCTGAGCGGAAAGCGCGGCGCCCGATGACACCTTCCGACGCTTCGCTCAGTGCGTTGCTTCAGCGAGCAGTTGCCGGATCACCTCCTCCGACTCTTCGTACCCGCCTTCCCCAAAACGCTCGTAGCGGACCACTCCATGTGCGTCGATGAAGTAGAAGGCCGGCCAGTATCGGTTGCCGTAGGCCTTCCAGGTCGCAGCGTGGTTATCCTGCGCCACCGGGTAGTGGATCCCTTGGCCATTCACGGCCGCCTCGGTCGCCGCCTGCCCGCGCTCATGTGCAGACTCAGGAGTGTGAATCCCGATCACGACCAGGCCGCGGTCCTTGTACCTCTCATACCACTGCACCACATGCGGGAGGGTGTGCTGACAATTCGCGCAATCGAAGGTCCAAAAGTTCACCACAATCACCTTCCCTCGAAGGTCCGCAATCGAAAGGGGCGCGGAGTTGATCCAGTGCTCGATCCCCACAATCTCCGGCGCCTGCCAGCTCGAACCCGCAAAGTCGATTGGGCGCGCGAACCCTTCCCCGCGCCCACAGAATCCAAGTGCGACGAGAACAAGGGCCACTCGGATGGCGAAGTGCTTCATGGCGGGATCCTCCGAGCCCTTTGATGCCGGATCAGCGCGAACCGTCCCAGCCGTCGAAGTCGGCACCCTGCCTCTCCAGAATTCGTCTGGATGCCGCTCGAAACCGGATCGGCTTGAGAGATCCTCAATCCCATAACTCTCGGCTGCTCGATCGCCGTTAGCGTGGGGAGGAGCGCATGGGTAGACTGCCGAAGGTTCGGTTGCAGATCCGGTCTTCTTCATTGCAGACTTCGACTTCTGGTATCTGGTACAAGAAGGTCGACGAATGAACCCATCAACTGGAGAATGTCTGTCAATGCAATTTCATAGTGCCAGAAGACTGGCCCACCGCGCGCTTGGGCGGTTGCAACGTTCCGCCAGAAAGAGCACGTCTCAAGTTGAGGTCATCCCCCCCGATGACTTCCTGGCATGGCTGAGCTTCATAGATCCGGGAATGCTCCTTCCGGGGAATGTGTATCTTCTGGATTACTGTCTACAGAACCTAAAGGTTGCGAGTGCGATTGTCGAGATTGGATCCTTTGCCGGACTATCGCTCAACCACATCCTGTATTTCGCAAGAAAGTATCAGCGACAGAACCCGGTATTTTCGGTGGACGCCTGGACTTTCGAAGGCGCGAGTGCTTCCTCGAATATCGCCGGTTCTGACGTGAGCTTCTTGGCCTATCGGCAGCATGTCATCGAGACGTTTGAACGCAACAACCGACTGTTCAGCTCCAAGAACCTGCCACGCCATATCGCCCTGGAGTCCGATGCGTTCTTTGACGCGTGGTCACGCAACGAGGAAATGATCGACCATTTCGGCCATTCCGTCCGTCTTGGCGGGCCGATTGCCTTCGCCTATATCGATGGAGCCCATACCTACGACCAATCTCTCCGCGACTTTCAAAACGTAGATCGATACCTGGAGATCGGCGGCTACGTGATCTTCGACGACTCCGCGGACGGATCGGCTTGGGGGTCGCATCGCACGGCGACGGAGGCAGCGGCGCTCCCTCGCTATCGCTTGGTGCGCAAGAACCCCCATTATTGCCTGCAAAGGATCGCCCGCTAAGCGAGGCGCGAGCCTCCCCCTCCTCTGTTCGCCGCTGTCACGTACCGGTCCCTGTCGAGCATCGCGGAGTCCGGAAACAGCCCTCCTCGCCGCTTGTGGTTGATGCGCAAGCCCGGCACCTACGTCAGCTCACATGTGCACCGCTCTTGCGAACCTGCGAACCGCAGCACGATGGGGGTTCTTGGCCGCCGCGCGACTGCGCGGCGCGCGGAATCGACCTGAAAGGCGTAAAGTTCGATGAGGCGACCAAGCACACCATGACAACCGCTGTGCCGCACGCCGGAGGAGGCGAACCGCGGCGGAGAGAGAATCCTTGTGATGCGATTAATTCAACTCGTCGAAGCGTTGGCCATCGGGGACGACCGCCGTGGGGATCGGCGTCGCTTCGAGGTCGCGAACGGAAAACGCGCAGCTACGGGAGAGCCGGGCGTCCAGGAGTTTGCCACGCTGAGACCGATCGCCGACTTCCTGGAGCGAACGATCCTCGGCGTGACCACCCATGGGAGGACTCCCCGATGAAGCTCTATGAGCCCTTTCGCGGCGTGATCGGGCGGACGCTCGCCGAGTCGAAGCCGGACTGGCCGGAGCGGCAGCATCCCGGTGAGGGCGCCCCCAACGTCGTCGTGATCCTGCTCGACGACCTCGGATTCTCCCACTTCGGCTGCTATGGCTCGACGATCGAGACGCCGCACATCGACCGTCTCGCGACGGCGGGCCTCCGCTACACGAACTTCCACGTCACCCCGCTCTGCTCCCCGACCCGCGCGGCCCTGCTCACGGGACGCAACCACCACGAGGTAGGAATGCGGTCCGTGTCAAACTTCAACACCGGGTTTCCGAACATGCGCGGCCATGTGTCGAACCACGCCGCTACGGTGGCTGAGGTGCTGCGGGACCGCGGGTACACCACCTTCGGCGTGGGGAAGTGGCACCTCTGCCAGATGGAGGATGCATCCGCCGCCGGCCCGTACGACCAATGGCCGTGCCAGCGCGGCTTCGATCGTTTCTACGGTTTCCTGGACGGCGAGACCGACCAGTTCCATCCGGAGCTCATCTACGACAACCACGCCGTAGATCCACTGAAGACCGTGCAGGAGGGCTATCACCTAAGCGAGGATCTCGTCGATCGGGCGATCGGGTTCGTGCACGACACGAAGTCGATCCGGCCCGACCGTCCCTTCTTCCTGTACGTGGCCTTCGGCGCAACCCACGCGCCGCACCAGGCACCCGCCCCGTACCTCGAGAAGTACCGCGGTCGCTTCGACCAAGGGTGGGACTCCTGCCGAGACGAATGGTTCGGCCGCCAACGCGGGATGGGGCTGCTCCCCGAGAGCACGCTGCTGGCTCCGCGGAACCCAGGCGTAGAGCCCTGGGCGGACCTCCCCGAGAGCCACCGCATTCTCGCCGCGCGCCTCCAGGAGGCCTTCGCCGGCTTCCTCGACCACACCGACGCCCAGATCGGACGCCTGGTCAACGCGCTGACTCGCCTCGGCGAGCTCGACAACACCCTGATCTTCCTGCTCTCCGACAACGGCGCGAGTCAGGAGGGCGGGCCGTTCGGTGTCCTGCACGAGTGGAAGTTCTTCAACTTCGTGATCGAGACACCCGACGAGGCGATCCGTCATCTCGACGATATTGGCGGACCCCACAGTCACACCAACTATCCCTGGGGTTGGGCCCAGGCGGGGAACACACCGTTCAAATGGTACAAGCAGAACACCCACGAAGGCGGAGTCCACGTTCCGCTCATCGTCCATTGGCCGGCGGGAATCGTCGAGCCGCTACGCGGAGGGCTGCGCGACCAGTTCCATCACGTGAACGACATCGTGCCGACGATCTACGAGGTTCTCGGCGTGACGCCTCCCTCCGTATACCGCGGCTACGAGCAGATGCCCGTCACGGGCACGTCGCTCCGCTACAGCTTCGCGGGTCCAGACGTCCCGAGCCGAAAGCCCGTGCAGTATTTCGAGATGATGGGGCACCGCGCCATCTATTCCGACGGCTGGAAGGCGGTGACGCGCCATCAGCCGCGTGTCGCCTTCGACAACGACGATTGGGAGCTGTACCACGTCGCCGAGGACCGCTCGGAATGCCGCAACCTCGCTGCAGCGATGCCGGACAAGCTCGCCGAGCTCGTCGATCTGTGGTGGCGCGAAGCCGAAAAGCACGGCGTGCTCCCCCTGGACGACCGCACCCTCGAGCTCTTCGGCGCTCGCTTCCGCGACCGCTCGCCGCACCGGGCCGATCGCCATTACACCTACCGACCCCCGATGTCTCCGCTCCCCGCCCAGGTTGGCGCCGCCATCGGCGGACGCAGCTGGGATCTGGAGGCCCGGATCGACCGACCCGCTGGAGCGGGAGGCGTGATTCTCGCGACGGGCACGGAGAACTCCGGGCTCAGTCTCTTTGTCCAGAACGACCGGCTGCTCTTCGACTACAACTGCTTCGGCGAGCACCATGTCGTCGTGTCGACCCGCCCGGTGCCGAACGGCGCCTCAAAGGTCGGCGTCCAGTTCCGGCGGGGCCCGGGAAAGGGCGGAGATGCGACACTGGTGATTGACGAGGAGCCTTGCGGCTCGGTCACGCTGCCCTTCGTGATGCGGATCATCTCAAGTATCGGGCCCAGCGTCGGCTTCGATCACGGCTCCCCGGTGAGTGAGCGCTACACCGGTGCCTTCCCGTTCGCTGGTCGGATCGATCGGGTCGACATCCAGCTCGTCTCGACGCGAGGCGAGGCAGGGAACGCCATCGCCGACGAACGTGCGACCATGGCCCGCCAATAGGCATCGGACGACGAGTGAGCCCAGGTTTCAGGCAAACGACAACGCTTGGCTTGAAGCCGGGGCGGGGCACCGAACCGATCCCTCGCAAGGGAGCAGGTCGCACCCGTCGCGATCGCGGAGAGCCAACCTTACAGGTTGGCATCGGCGGTCCTCGACGTCGTACTGCTTTCGAATCTCGGCCAAAGACGGAGTTGTTTCAGGGCGGGGGCCTGGAGGCGGAAACCGCATGTGCGCTTGAAATTTCCTCTGCACTATCATGCGGCAATGGCCAATCCCCTCCGCTTCGGAATCCTCGGCGCTGCGCGAATCGCGCCGATGGCTCTGATCCAGCCCGCGCGACGCGTCACTGAGGCGCAGGTCGCGGCGGTCGCGGCACGCGATCCGGCGAGGGCGCGCGCTTTCGCGCAGAAGCACGGTATCCCGCGCGTGCACGAGTCGTACGACGCGCTGCTCGCCGACCCGGAACTCGATGCGATCTACAACCCGCTGCCGAACGGCTTGCACTGCGAGTGGACGATCCGCGCGCTGCGCGCCGGCAAGGACGTGCTCTGCGAGAAACCGATCGCGTCAAACGCCGCCGAGGCCCGGCAGATGGCGGATGTGGCCCGTGAGACCGGTCGCGTCCTCGTCGAGGCATTCCACTGGCGTTACCACCCGCTTGCCGCGCGCGTGAAGCAGGTACTCGCCAGCGGCGCGATCGGCGCGCCACGCCACTACGAGGCGGCGCTCGCGTTCCCAATCGGCCTGAAGCGCAACGACATCCGCTGGAAGTGGGAACTTGCCGGCGGCGCGCTGATGGATGCCGGCTGCTACCCGGTCTCGATGGTGCGCCACATGGCGGAGGCGGAGCCAGAGGTGGTGAGCGCCAGCGCATTGTTGTGGTCTGAGCAGGTTGATCGGCGCATGGAGGCGCGACTGCGCTTTGCAGACGGCCGCAGCGGCGCGATCCTCGCGTCGATGTGGTCGCACACCGTGCTGAAGATGTCGCTGCGCATCGAGGGCGAGCGCGGCGAGGTCCGTGTCTTCAACCCGATCGCGCCACACTTTTACAACCGCTTGACGGTGCGGACGCCGGACGGAACCCGCCGCGAGCGCGTCGCGGGCGAAGCGACCTATACTTGTCAATTGCGCGCCTTCGTCGACCGCGTGCGCAAGGGAACGCCGGTGCCGACGGGCCCGGACGATGCGGTCGCCAACATGCGCGTGATCGACGCAATCTACCGCGCTGCTGGGTTGAAGGTACGCGGCACCTGAATTGTTCGCGGCTTCTGGCTGCCTGTGCACCGATGGCAACGGATTCGGTCACGGATCGACCGGACACTCCGAGCGTCGTCGACTCTCGGTGCGATGTCCGGTCACGCGCTCCACGCCCCAGACCTAAGCCACTAAGCCCTCGCGTTTGACGCGGCGCCCGGCTTCGATCGGGGCGTTGTCGGTTCCATAGCGAGAATCGCGTGCGGGTGTCATGGCAGCGGAGTGAAGCACGATTCCGACGTTTCGCGGCAGGGTGGTCGGGGCACTCTGCGGGTCGATCGGAACCGTCTTGGGGCTACCGCCGCGACGCGCCTGACCCCCGTTCCGCCTCCACAGCTCAGCGCGACGTTCGGCGCCCCAATTTCCGGATTCAGACCCGCGTTTTGAAGGCAGCGGCCGTTCCCCGCGAACCCCGCTGCCACGCTCGCGCAGGCGTCCCCGAGCACAGGCTGTTGCGCGACTCGTGCGTCGAATGAGCGCAAGCGCGCACCCTTAGTGCCACGCACGGCGCTTCGGCCTGCCTATTTGCGTCGGCGGTGGATCGCCCAGCCAATGATGGCGCTGCCCGAAGCAAACAACCCAACCGCAGCGGGCTCAGGCACAGAAGGCGGAGAACTGTCGCGCGCGTCGTGCCACCGAGTCGGCGGGTAGTTGCCCATGGCGCTCGCCTGGGCGGCAAGCAGCAGGGCGAAGGCAAGAGCGGCAACTAAACGCATAACCTCTCCTCATCGGCGCAGGGCTAGCTCTGCAAGCAGTGAGTGTCCCGGAGAGACCAAAGGGTTATGTAGAGATAGTTGCTGCCTCAGAAGCGGAACGTTCAGTTGCCGGGTCGCCTTTGCCCCGGATGGGTCGAACGAAGTGAGATTGGTCGGCCTAGCCCTTGCTCTCTTTGGCGGCTGCCCACACAGTAGCCCCGAGCTTGATCTTCGCGGCGATTTGAATCAAAGACAGCGGACACTCACGGAATGCGATCAGCCGCAGGTGGTTTGTCGCGTGATGTTCTCTTCCGGCGGGGCGGCCTTCGTAGCCCAGGGGCTGTTGCGTCTAAACGCCAGCAAAGATGAGCCAGTAGTCACCGATTTGCATGCAAGGGTTAGTCAAAGCTGGCTCGTTCCCCATCGCGATCCTCCGATTCTCCTAGTCACGCACGTCCAGACCGTCGAGCTTGGGGCGTGTCCGCGCTCGTTCTACGGCCGGTCCCCGATCCAAGCGCCAATTGATGAAGCCGAGGCTCCCTTGCCGCTTCTGACACAAGGGGCCATGAGTTGGCGACGGCGCCCCCCCCGCCAGAGACGTAGGCGACCCGCCCGCGCCGTGGCGCTGGATTGAAGCGATGGGTACCCGGCGCGTCATCGGCCCGCCCGATGCCGCGAAGTGGGGGCATTGACCGGTTCCCGAGAACGGGTGATCTCGAGAACCGGCCGAGGCAGGCGAATTCCTGGGAAGGGAGCTCCTGCCTCATCGGTAGAATTACGGTGTCCTCGCGGCGACGCCATAAATCGAAGCCCCGGTAGCCGACCACTCTTCTCCCTAGAAGCGCGGTCACTTCTGCTTCTCCTGTTGAACCCCCTAGAGGGAGAGGTGCTTCGGGAACCGCCGAGCGATCGCGGTTCCGGAGGTCGCGCCGAGCTGCGATCGGTGGTCACGAGCGGACCCGTGGCCGCCGAAAAACTCGGAGGAGCCCGCGCTGTCCGCAGCACCCGGTAGGTTGCAGGTTGCATTGACAGCGAACTTTCACGGCCCCGGCCCCCCACACGCACGCAGGTGCCCTTCGCACCCTGGCTTCTGCCAGGACATCGGGGACGTCGAACCAACGCCTTTTGTGATTCCGATCACGATCTAAGCGCGGAATGAGGGAGTACTCGCGAACGCTCCGCTGATGCGCCGACTCGTGAGGCTCGCGTTGCGGTCCTTGCAGCTACCCCCGAGTCGACACGATAATCCGGGCACGTGTGGGGGGCGTCGATGCCCGACACTGCATTTCGGACCCTTCTCCTAAACCTCGCGCTTGCCGCTGTGTACTCGGCGACGGGGTGGCTCGGGCTGCAAAATTCGTGTTCTGAGCTTACGCTGATCTCACGGTTCATCGCTCTATTCCTTTCTGCTCGATGATCCTGTTTCTCGTTACATACACGCTCCTTCGCATTCGGTTCGCTTGTTGGTTGCTTCTTCAGCGAACGCGATGAGCGTCGGGGCGGTCTTGTCTCAGAGGCTATTGGCACCGATCACCGTGACCTTCGACCTCATCGCGGCATGCACGCCGAACGCATGGCCGGCAAAGGAGCCCAGTTCTCGTCGATCGGCGATTCCGCCGTCCTCGGGACGGAGAGCCTGAACCAACGCCTTGAGCACCTGCTCTTTCAGCGCGTGGCGATCCTCGAACGTGAGCCCGGCGGTGGGGATCGGGTTGAGTATTTCAACCACTACGCGGCCTCCGAGGATGGTGAGGTATCCGTGGGCTGGCATCACGTGTGCTGTGTTGTGGATGGCAACCGGCACAACCGGGACCTGCTGCTCGATGGCGAACACGAAGGCACCCCCTTTGAGCGGAAGCATCTGCCCCGCCGGGGCGCGCGTGCCCTCGGGAAAGATCACTAGCGACACGCTCTTGCCGAGCTTCGCGGCGGCCTCGTCGAGCGTCCGCTTGGCGATCCCTGGGTTGTCTCGGTCGATCGGGATCATGCCCACGGCACGCATCGCCGTTCCGAGCACCGGCTCGTCGAATAGCTCCCGCTTGGCGGCGTAGCGAGCCGTCGGGAGCGCCGCCATCAGCGCGGTGATGTCTGCGTGGCTCCGGTGATTAGGGGTAAAGACGTAAGCCTGCTTCGGATCCAGCTTGTCCAGTCCAATCACCTCGACCCGGATGCCGACAAGGCGGTTCGTGAGCCTGGCTGATGCGGAGAAGATCCGCTGGCCGTAGCCCCGGTTCGGGCGGACCCTCTCCACCCAGACGACCAACGCGCCCGCGGTGAAGATGTGAGCCCGCCAGATGAGGCGGTTCAGCGACACACGCCACCCCTGGTTCGGTGACTGGCCCGCCTCCCGTGCGTGCTCGGCGCTGAAGGTTTTCTTCATGAGGTCCCCCGAGGTCCGGTCCATGCCGGGATTCGCTATGAAGATCGAAAGCATCTTCTGTGCCGTGCTCTCAGCCTGCGGGCGTCGAGCGACAATCCCGATCGTGGCAGTCTGTCGCATCCGCGGCATCCCGCTGGACCGCCCTGTCTCACTTCCAGTCGGATGGTGCGCGCGCGCCCTGAATACCAGTTCTGAGTAGGCGCTCTGCGATGGCACGCCAGGTGCAAAGCATTCGCCTATAGGCACGCCGCGGAGCGGTACGTAGGAGTCATGAGTCAAGCCAAGAGCACGAAAGGCGATGGGCGAGTACAGACAAAGAAGCTCGTGGATCTCGTGCAGAGGGAAATCGATGACGGGGCAACCAGCGTGGAGGAAATCCACAAGGCGATCGCCAACCTGCCCCTCGATGTCCTAGAGCGGCTCGACATCTTCGAGGAGATGGTGAAGGGAGAACGCAAAGTCCAGGAGGCCAGGATCGGCGCGATGTACGACGTGATTCGCAAGGTCAACGAGGAAGTGGGTAAGCTCGCGAAAGAGATCTTGA
>DAIOWK010000075.1:0-13098 GCA_036758525.1 Myxococcota bacterium | reverse complement strand
CGCTTCATTGACCGCGCGTTTCGCCCGCTTTTCCCGGACGGTTACCGCGACGAGACCCAGATCACCGCCACGGTGCTCTCCGCGGACGGCGAAAATCACCCGGACATCCCCGCGTTCGTGGGGGCGTCGGCCGCACTGACGCTCTCGGAGATCCCGTTTCTCGGCCCGATCGCAGCGGTACGCGTCGGCCGGATCGACGGCAAGCTCATCGTGAATCCGCTCCACTCCCAGCTTCAAGGCTCCGACCTCGACCTCGTGGTCGCCGGCAGCCGCAGCGCCCTTGTGATGGTCGAAGGCAGTGCCCAGGAGGTCGCGGAACGCGAGCTTTTGGAGGTTCTGCAGTTTGCGCACGCCGCGCTCCTGCCGCAAATCGACGCCCAGGACGAACTTCAGTCCCGGGCGGGCAAGACAAAGCGGGTGCTCCCGCCTCTCGCGGACCACTCGGCGCTTTACGCCCGTGTGCGCGCGCTCGGTCAAGAGCGACTGCGCGAGGCCGTCAGCATTCCGACCAAGGCCGAGCGCTATGCAGCGATTCGAGAGGTGGAGTCAAAGGTTGTCGATACACTGGCCAGCGAGTATCGCAGCGAACGCGTCGCTCTCGAGACGCTTGAAGCCGTGGAGAAACGGCGCGAGGGATACCGTTCCCTCGTGGAAACGACCAAGACGCTGCTCCACGATCTGCGCTCCGAGCTGGTGCGTGAGCGGATCTTGAATGAGGGCAAGCGCCTCGATGGAAGGGGGACGACGGACATTCGACCGATTGCCTGCGAGGTGCACGTGGTTCCGCGCGCGCACGGCACCGGTCTCTTTACCCGCGGTGAGACACAAGCTCTTGTCTATACCACTCTCGGGAGCGCAGACGACGAACAGACCATAGACGCACTGACCGAGCGCTACCAGAAGCAGTTTCTCCTGCACTACAACTTCCCGCCCTTCTCAGTGGGGGAGGCGAGGCCTCTCCGGGGACCGGGTCGGCGTGAGGTCGGGCACGGCAACCTCGCCGAGCGGGCGCTCAAGGCGGTGCTGCCGAAGCATGAGGATTTTCCGTACACGATCCGCGTCGTCTCCGAGACGCTCGAGTCGAACGGTTCCTCGTCGATGGCGACGATCTGCGGTGGGACGCTGTCGCTCATCGACGCTGGCGTACCGATCAAAGCCCCCGTCGCGGGCATCGCGATGGGGCTGATCCAGGAGAGCCACCGCGTGGCCGTGCTCTCTGATATCCTCGGAGATGAAGACCACTTGGGGGACATGGACTTCAAAGTCGCCGGGACGCGCGATGGCGTGACCGCGCTGCAGATGGACATCAAGATCCCGGCTGTGGATTGGCAGGTGATGGAGCGTGCCCTCGAGCAAGCGCGGGCCGGGCGCCTGCACATCTTGGACGCCATGGAGCGCGAGATCGGGAGCGAGCTCTCAGGCCTTTCCGCCCGCCCCGAACTCTCCCGCTACGCGCCGCGCCTCGAAGTGATCTGGATCAAACCCGACCGGATCCGCGACGTGATCGGTCCAGGCGGCCGTGTGATTCGAGCCATCCAGGAAACGACGGGCGCCAAGATCGACATCGAAGATTCGGGCCGGGTCACGATCTTCTCACCGGACCACGATGCGCTCGAGCGCTGCCGAGGAATGGTGCAGGAGCTGACGCAGGAGGCCGAGATCGGCCGCGTCTATCTCGCGAAGGTGAAGCGGATCACGGATTTCGGTGCGTTTGCGGAGATCTTTCCGGGCACCGACGGGCTCATCCACATTAGCCACCTCGCGGAAGCTCGTGTGGAGCGCGTGACCGACGTGGTGCAGGAGGGCGATGAGGTGCTGGCGAAGTGCATCGACATCGATCCGACCGGCCGCATCCGGCTCTCGCGCAAGGAGGCCTTGGCCGACGTCGCAGCCAAGGTCTGATGCCTACACAGCAGAGGGCGTAACCCCTCGACTTTATTGGCTTCGGCTCCTGGTAGGGCTTCGTGCGCGCTTCGTGCGAGGATCGCGGCGGCGCCAATGCGCGGGAGGCTTGGGCCGTTCCTGGCCTCGCCGTCGTAGACGACGCCGCCGGCCTAGCTCAGTTTCGCAACGCGAGAGCCTTCGTAAGATCATCGTGCTGGAAGGTGCTCTCCATTCGCTGGACCTCACTCGGGCGAGCTTCGAACCCGGGCTTGCTTCGAGCGGAGATTCTCACCGACACCGGGCTACGTCGGCTTCACGAGGACATGTTCAACCAGACGTGGAGATGGGCTGGCCAGTACCGTAAGCGCCTTACGAACATCGGCGTGGACGCGTGTCAAATCCCGATGATGGTTCGCGCGCTCTGCGGCGACGCGCAGCACTGGATCGAGAATCGTACGTTCACACTGGTCTGAACTGGCCGTGCGATTCCACCACCGATTCGTCTCAATTCACCCGTTTCCGAACGGCAACGGCCGCCATGCGTGACTGGGAGCCGACCTCCTATTGAGGGCGCGGCTCGCTTACGGAGAAGAGCGCGCTTCGTACAGAGTATCCCGACGCTCTGCGCGAGGCCGACCAGCGCAGCGATGGTCGACTGCTACGCTTCGCCACTTCGTAGAGGGGTGAGCCAAGCCCACAGGCTTTGCAGCGGCCCACCTGCGGAGGAGTCGATCATGGCTGTTCGGACCGGTCTCTATTGCGCGCAGCGGCGCCATGTCGCCGGAGCTGTCGTTTAATCGCAAGCGATAAGGACTTCTTGCATGGTTCGGGCGAGGCCCCAAGTTCCGCTACTAAGTCCCCGATCTCAAAGCGCTCTCGCGAGCGCCGCTCGGGTCTGATGCCTGCGCGGCGCGGGCAGACGGGGCGCACGCGCCGAGTACGCATCGCGCGCCTGCCCGGGGCGGAGGATCTTGCGCTGCCGGCGCCCTCGACCCCGGGCGCAGCGGGGCTCGACCTGCCGGCGGCCGTCGATGGCGAGATGGTGATCGAACCCGGTGCCCGCGCGCTCATCCCAACGGGATTCGCGATCGCTGTGCCGCCGGGTCTGGAGGGCCAGGTGCGCCCGCGCAGCGGGCTGGCGCTCCACCACGGGATCGTACTCCCCAACGCACCAGGCACGATAGACTCCGACTATCGCGGGGAGGTGAAGGTCATTCTCCAGAACACGGGTCACGAATCGTTCGTCGTGAAGCGCGGCGAGCGGATCGCGCAGCTCGTCTTCGCACCGGTCGAGTGCATCGCCTGGCGCGAGGTCGCAGAACTCGACCCGACTGCCCGGGGAGACGGAGGTTTCGGCCACACCGGGAGAGCGGTGAATCGCCCCGTCGCGGGCCGCCCGAAGCGGACCCGGCGCAGAGGCCAGCGATGAGCACACAGCCGAGCGAAGCTCCCGAGCCGGCCAGTGACGGTATCCATCCCCGTCCGCCGACACCGGCGCCTCCGACGAGACCCGCGGGTTCGAGCAACCTCGCGCTCCGGCTGGTCACGGCAGCGGTCGTCGTTCCCGCGGTTATCTACACCATCTGGGTGGGCGGCCTGCTCTATCTCGCCGTGATCATGGGGATTGTGCTGCTCGGTCTGCGCGAGTTCTACCGGTTGATCGAGGACAAGGGCGCCCAGCCGCTGGTCGGCTTTGGACTTGCCGCGGGTGTCGCGATCCCGGTCGTCGCATACGTCGGCAACGAGTACCACGCCACGATCCTGATGACGGCGACGCTCTTGGCGGTGATGGTGGGGCAGGTCGGCAAAGCACAGATCACCGAGGCCCTGGCCAGCATCTCCGGGACATTTTTCGGCGTCTTCTATGTGGGCTGGCTCCTCTCCCATGCGATCGTGCTGCGTCAGTTCCACGACGTGGTGTCGGCGAAGTGGGGAGCCACCGCGGCGGCAAGCATTTCGCCCGATGCAGGCATCTTCTACATGTCCTACACGGTCTCGACCGTCGTGATGTGCGATGTCGGGGCCTACTTTGGCGGTCGCGCCTGGGGCCGTCGCAAGCTTGCGCCCCAGATCAGTCCTTCCAAGACCGTGGAAGGCGCACTGGCCGGGATCGGGGTGGGAGTCTGCGCGGGCCTCGTCGTGAAGGGGGTCTTCGACCTGGCTTGGCCGAGCATGTCTCGAGATTTCTCCTGGCTGGTGGCGCTGCTCTTTGGGCTTGTTCTGTCGATCGTCGGCATCATCGGGGACCTCGTGGAATCGCTGTTGAAACGCGACGCTCGCGTCAAGGACACGGGGAGCCTCTTGCCGGGGATGGGCGGAGTGCTGGACCGGATCGATTCGAATCTCCTGGCGATTCCGGTCATGTACTATGGGCTTCTGGCCTACACCTATTTGCGCGTAGGCTGAGGACTCGGAGAGCGTGGCATGATCGATCGTTACTCACGGCCGGAGATGCGCGCCCTTTGGAGCGAGGAGGCGAAGTACCGCCGCTGGCTCGAGGTCGAGATCACCGTGTGCGAGGTCCTCGCGGAGGCAGGCCTTGTTCCCTCCCGGGACGTCGAGAAAATCAAGGCCAAGGCAGCCTTCGACGTCGCGCGAATCGACGCCATCGAGCGCGAAGTACGACACGACGTCATCGCATTTCTGACCAACGTCGCCGAATACGTCGGTCCGGAGGCGCGCTGGCTTCACTACGGGATGACCTCGAGCGACGTTCTCGACACCGCCCTCGCCCTGCAGCTGCGGGACGCCGGGCGGCTCTTGCAAAGCGGCGTCGAGCGCGTGATTTCGGCCTTGCGCCGACGTGCCCTCGAACACCGACGAACGCCCATCGTGGGACGCACCCACGGCGTCCACGCCGAGCCCACCACCTTTGGTCTAAAGCTCCTCGTCTTCCATGAGGAGATGCGACGCAACCGAGACCGCCTCGAGCATGCCCTCGAGGGCGCTTGCGTCGGAAAGATCTCGGGCGCGGTGGGGACCTTTGGGCATTTCGAGCCGCGCGTGGAGGAGGAGGTCTGTCGACGGCTCGGGATTGGCTTCGAGCCGGTCGCGACACAGGTGGTGCAGCGCGATCGCCACGCCGCCCTCGTCACGACGCTTGCGGTCCTTGCATCCTCGCTCGACAAGTTCGCGGTCGAGCTGCGCCACCTCGCCCGAACCGAGGTGGGCGAGGTCGAGGAAGAGTTCGGCGCGGGCCAGAAGGGCTCGTCTGCGATGCCTCACAAGCGCAATCCCTGGCGCCTCGAGAACGTGTCGGGGTTGGCCCGGGTGGTGCGTGGCTACGCCGTTTCGGCGCTCGAGAATGTGGCACTCTGGCACGAGCGCGACATCAGCAACTCTTCGGTGGAACGCGTGATTCTGCCCGACGCGACGCTGGCCCTCGACTTCATGCTGCAGCGCTTCGCGCAGCTCGTCGAGACCCTGGTCGTTCACGCCGAACGCATGCGAGCGAACCTGCAGTCGAGCCACGGTTTGGTGTTCAGCGGGCAGCTTCTCGTGGCGCTCGCTGCGCAGGGTCTCCCACGGGAGGAGGCCTACCGGCTCGTCCAAGGCCATGCCATGGAAGCCTTTGAGACGGGTGGAGACTTTCGGGAGCGCATTCTCGCCGACAAGGCGATCGCGAAGGTGCTGTCCCAGGAGGAGATCAACCGCGTGTTCTCGCTCGACGAAGCGCTCCGCCATGTGGACGCCATCTTCGAGCGCACGCTGCGAGAGGGGGGTGCAGGATGAAGGCTCTCGTGTACGTCACACCGAAGCGTGATGTGCTCGATCCGCAGGGGAAGGCGATAGAGCGCGCGTGCCGCTCCCTGGGCTATCAGCAGGTGACCGGCGTTCGCCAGGGGAAGCTCTTCGAGCTCGAGCTCGCCGCCGGCACCGAGCCCAAGACTGCGGCAAACGTGGTGCGTGAACTCTCAGAGAAGCTGCTTTCGAACCCCGTGATCGAGGACTTCAAAATCGTCGAGATCGCTCCCTAGGCCCGGCTGAGTTCCGCTTTCTGAGTCGCGCGCACTTCCCGCTGCCCCCCGCGGCACACAAGAGGGGCGAATCTGATGAGCGCAGCACGCGTCTTTCAACTCCTAAACCTTGTGGTCCTCCCGTGGTGGGCCATCTTTCTCGCCGCGCCGCGCTCCCGGATCGCGGGACGCGCGGCGTCTCACTCCGCCATCTTCTTGGGGCTCTCGTTGCTCTACGCTGCGTTTCTCGCCTTGGCCGTCGCCGCGGCCGGAGGCCAAGGCGGGCTCGATTTCGATGGTCTGCGGGGGGCTCTCGGAACTCCGCGCGGCTTCCTCGCGGGATGGACGCACTATCTGGCCTTTGATCTCTTCATCGGAGCCTGGATCGTGCGCGAATCGGGCCGCCTCGGCGTAGAGCCGCGCCCCTATCTCCTCCTCACGCTTGTGGCGGGCCCGATCGGGCTTGGCGGCTTTCTGATTCGGCGCTGGCTTCGGCTGCGTACGCTCGGCCAACTCGGTGAACCGGACCTGATCTAGGCGCGGACTGTCCTACACAGGGGCGAGTCCGAGGTTTCGGCGGATTCGCGGCTGCGGTGGCTCCGTGTTCGGTTCGAAGGCGCGACCGGTGACCTGCTCGAAGGCTTCGATGTAACGGCGCGCCGCTTCACAGCGCACATCGATCGGGATCTCGGGCACGGGCCCCTCGCCCCGGTAGCCGGTGTCCACCAGCCAGCGTCGCAGATACTCCTTGTCCAGCGCCTCGGGGTCGCGACCCTGCGACATCGCAACCGCGTAGCGATCGCGGTACCAGTAGCGAGAGGAGTCGGGGGTATGGATCTCGTCCACCACCGTGAGCTCTCCCGTCAAATCGAAGCCGAGCTCGTACTTCGTGTCCACCAGAATAAGTCCCCGGGATTCGGCAAAGCGGCTGCCCTCTTCGAAGAGCCTCGTCGTGAGGTTGGCCGCGGCGTCGAACTGCGCCGGGGAGATCAGGCCGCGGGCGATCAGGTCTTCGCGCGAGGCGACCTCGTCGTGGCTGCCGTGGGATGCCTTGGTCGTGGGGGTCAATAGCGGCTTGGGAAGGCGCTCGTGCTTGCGCAGTCCCTCGGGGAGGCGATGGCCGCAGTAGACGCGCTCCCCGCGCGCGTAGGCGGTCCAGATGGAGGTCGAGGTGACCCCAGTGAGATAGGCCCGCATCACAAACTCGACCGGCAGAAGCCGGCACTCCTTCACGATGGAGACGCTCGGGTCAGGCACCGAGAGGAGGTGGTTCGGCGCAATGCCGCGCGTCTTTTCGAACCAGAAGGCAGCGACCTGATTCAGCACCTGGCCCTTGAAGGGAAGGGTGCCTACCACGACGTCGAAGCAGCTCACGCGGTCCGAGACGACGATGGTGCGCTTGTCTCCGCGCACATAGCTGTCCCGAACCTTCCCCTCGTAGCGCGCTCCGAGCTCCCCGAGGTCGGTCCGCTCGAGTGTTTGCGCGCACTGCTCGCGTAGCAACCCGACGTCGATCCCCATGCTGCTCCCTCCCCCTTTGACGGACCCATGCTAACACGCGCCCCAGACCCTCCCGAAGATCGCAGCGCTCGCGGGTCGGCACAGAGGGATGCGTTGACCCGAGGGGAGGTCGTCGATAACATCCCATCGTCCCCGACACGAAAAACGACGGTGGTCCTGCTCGCCGTTCCCAGCCGACGGAGGTCGCACCCTCCCCGTGTTCGCAGTGGTCCAGTTTCCGGGCTCGAACGACGATCGCGACATGCACTTCGCGCTAAAGTCTGTGCTGGGAGCTCCTGCCTCCCTCGTCTGGCACAAGGCTGCGCAGTTGCCCCCGGATACCCGGGCTGTCCTCCTGCCCGGAGGCTTCTCCTACGGGGACTATCTGCGTTGCGGGGCCATGGCTCGCTTCTCCCCCATCATGGCCGCGGTGAGGCGCTTCGTGGAGGCCGGCGGTTTCGTCCTCGGTACATGCAACGGATTCCAGATTCTCTGCGAGGCAGGGCTGCTGCCCGGAGCGCTCGTGCGCAACCGGGATCTGCACTTCGTGTGCGACTTCGTCTACGTGCGGGTCGAGCGCGCCGACACCGCCTTCACGAGCCGCGCGCATCCCGATCAGCTGCTCCGCCTCCCGATCAAGCACGGCGAAGGCTGCTACTTCGCATCGTCCGAGCTCTTGGCCGCGCTCGAAGCCAAGGGGCAGATCGTCCTACGCTACGCGACGCCCGATGGCGCGATCGTGCCCGCCGCGAACCCCAACGGGTCGGTCGGCAACATTGCGGGCATCGTGAACGAGGCCGGCAACGTCTTCGGTTTGATGCCGCACCCCGAACACGCCGTCGAGCCCGCTCTCGGCGGGACCGATGGCCGCACGATCCTCGGGTCGCTCCTGGACCGCGTGAAGCGGGAGGCCGTGTGAGCCAGTCCAACGAGATCGTGGTCGATCTTCAGCTTGCGCGGGAGCATGGCCTTACCGAGCAAGAGTACGCATGCATCCTCGAAATCCTGGGCCGGGTTCCCACCTTCCCGGAGCTCGGGATCTTCTCAGTCATGTGGTCCGAGCACTGCTCCTACAAATCGAGCAAGAAATACCTGCGCACCCTGCCGACCGAGGGGGAGCGCGTGCTGCAGGGTCCGGGTGAGGGTGCGGGAGCGGTCGCTATCGGCGACGGGCTCGCCGTCATCTTCAAGATCGAGAGCCACAACCATCCCTCATTCCTCGAGCCGAAGCAGGGCGCTGCGACCGGTGTGGGGGGGATCCTGCGCGACATCTTCAGCATGGGTGCCCGACCCATCGCGAGTCTGGACGCGCTGCGCTTTGGACCCCTCGACGATCCGCGCCATCGGCACCTGCTGCGTGGCGTGGTCGACGGGATCGGGGGCTACGGCAACGCCGTCGGCGTCGCCACCGTGGGCGGCGAGACAGGCTTCCATGACTGCTATCGCGGCAACATTCTGGTGAACGCCTTCAACCTCGGTGTCGTCGAGGCGGACCGCATCTGGAGGGGCAAGGCCTCGGGTGTGGGAAACCCCGTGATCTACGTCGGCAGTAAGACGGGGCGCGACGGGATCCACGGCGCGAGCCTCCTCGCATCCGCGGAGTTCAGTGAGGGCAGCGAAGCCAAACGCCCGACTGTCCAGGTCGGAGATCCTTTCACGGAAAAGTGTCTCATCGAGGCATGCCTCGAGGTGATGGCGACCGACCTTTTGGTCGGAATCCAGGACATGGGCGCGGCAGGTCTTACCTGCTCGTCGTTCGAGATGGCGAGCCGTGCCGGTACGGGCATCGAGATGGACCTTGACCTTGTCCCGCAGCGCGAGGCGGGGATGACACCCTACGAGCTGCTGCTCTCCGAGAGCCAGGAGCGGATGCTTCTCGTCGCGCGAACCGGCGCCGAAGCGAAGGTGAAGGAGATCTTCGAGCGCTGGGAGCTCGACGCAGCGGTCGTCGGGCGCGTCACGGCGGATGGACGGATGAGGATCCGCTGGCACGGCAAGACCGTGGTCGAAATCCCGGTCGACCCCGTGGCGGAGAACGCGCCCGTGCTCGACCGGCCCCTGCGTGAGCCCGCCGAGCAGCGCGCGCGCCAGCGGCTTGAGCTCGGTCAACTGGCAGTGGAGGACAACCCGGCCGCTGCCCTCGAAGCACTCCTCGACTCGCCCACGCTTGGCTCGAAGGCTTGGATCTACCGCCAGTACGACCAGCTCGTGCAGGGCAACACGGTCCTCGGCCCGGGCGGCGACGCCGCCCTCGTGCGCGTGAAGCGCGAGGATGGAACGCCCACCTCCAAGGCGCTCGCGCTGTCCGTCGACTGCAACCCGCGCTGGTGCTGGCTTGATCCTTATGAAGGCACGGTGGCCGCCGCCGCGGAAAGCGCTCGCAACGTGGCGTGCACGGGGGCCCGACCCCTCGCACTCACGAACTGCCTCAACTTTGCCAATCCAGAGAAACCCGAGGTCATGTGGCAGTTCGCGGAGGCGACGCGCGGTTTGGCCGCAGCGGCGCGAGCGCTGGGAACGCCCGTCGTCTCCGGCAACGTTTCTTTCTACAACGAAACCGCCGGTCGACCGATCTACCCGACGCCGACGGTTGCAGCCGTGGGCCTGCTCGAACCGTGGGAGCGGTTTGCGGTTTCGCATTTCCCAGAGGAGGGCCTCGCGATCCTCCTGCTTGGCGAAACGCGCGAGGAGCTCGGTGGAAGTGAGTGGCTCGCGCTGCGCCGTGGACTTGAGGCAGGCCTGCCGCCGCGGGTGGATCTTGCCCATGAGGCGCGGCTCCACGTGTTCCTGGCGGAGGGGGTGCGCACGGGAGCCCTGGTGACTGCGCATGATGTCGCGAGCGGAGGCCTCGCGGTGGCCCTGGCCGAGTGCGGTTTTGCAGGGCCGCGAGGAGTGCGGGTGGGCTGCGAAGTGACGCTTCACCAGTCGCTGCGGCTCGACGTGCTGCTGTTTGGCGAAAGTACCGGCCGGGTCGTCGTCGCGAGCCGCGAACCCGAGGCACTCCTTGTGCTCGCGCAAGAACGGGGGGTTCCCGCCGTGCGGATCGGGACGACGGGTGGCTCCAGTCTGCGCATCGCGCCCAGCCGAGGCACGCCGTGGATCGATGCGCCGCTCGCGCGCCTGGCGTCGATCTGGGAGCGCGCTCTTCCGCGAAGGCTCGAGACGGACGAAGCGGTCGGACTGCTACGCTCGGAGGTGCTATGAGATCCCCCACGAATCCCCACGGCGAGCCGGCCACGGCGGGCGCTCCCCCCGAGCTGCGCGAGCTCCTCGCAGCGCGGGCGCGCGACCGGTTCCACGATGAATGCGGGGTCTTCGGCGTGCATGGCCATGCCGAGGCCGCGCACATGACCTACCTCGGGCTCTACGCGCTCCAGCATCGCGGGCAGGAGAGCGCAGGTATCGTGGCCTCGAACGGCCACGAGCATCTCGCCCACCGGGGGATGGGTCTTGTGGTCGACGTGTTTGATGAAGCAAAGCTTGCCAAGCTCCCGGGCCGCCACGCCATCGGTCACGTGCGCTATTCGACGGCGGGGGAGAGCACGCTGCGCAACGCGCAGCCTTTCTGTGCGACGACCGATGGCGGCCCGGTGGCCATCGCGCACAACGGGAACCTGGTGAATGCCGTCGTGATTCGGCGCGAGCTCGAGGGGCGCGGTGCCATCTTCAGCTCGACGGTGGACAGCGAGGTGATCGTTCATCTGCTGGCACGCTCCCGGGAGGCCACCCTTGAGGACCGGCTGATCGATGCCCTCTCACGCGTGAAGGGTGCCTTCAGTCTCCTCATGCTGACCGACGACGCACTGATTGCCGCGCGGGATCCCTTCGGCTTTCGACCGCTCGTCCTGGGACGCCTCGAGGGGGCTTTTGTGGTGGCGAGCGAGACCTGCGCCCTCGACCTGATCGGAGCAACCTACGAGCGAGACCTCGAGCCGGGCGAGATGGTGGTGATTCGGCGCGGGAGGCTGCGGACCCTCCACCCGTTTGCGCGCGCTCCGCGCGAGGCCTTCTGCATCTTCGAGTACATCTATTTTGCACGTCCCGACTCCAATCTGCAGCGCCAGAACGTCTACGCCTTCCGCAAGGAGCTCGGTCGCCTCCTGGCCCGTGAACACCCGGTGCCCGCGGATATGGTGGTCCCCGTGCTCGATTCGGGCACCTCTGCGGCCCTCGGCTATGCCGAGGAATCAGGCATTCCCTACGAGACTGCGCTGATCCGCAACCACTACGTGCGCCGGACCTTCATCGAGCCGTCGCAGTCCATCCGCCACTTCGGCGTGAAAGTGAAGCACAATGCCATCCGCGGCATCCTCGCGGGCAAGCGCATCGTGCTCGTCGAGGACTCCATCGTGCGCGGCACGACGCTCCTCAAGCTCGTGACGATGCTGCGCGGCGCGGGGGCGCGAGAGGTGCACGTGCGCGTGTCCTCGCCCCCGACAATCGGGCCCTGCCACTACGGCATCGATACACCGACGCGCGAAGAGCTGATCGCGCACCACCACTCACCCGAGGAGATCCGCAAGCAGATCGGGGCGGATTCGCTCGGCTATCTCTCGCTCGAGGGTTTGCGGCGCGCGGGGGCACTCACCAAGCATGGCTTCTGCGACGCCTGCTTCTCGGACGAGTATCCCCTGCCGGTCGGTGACGAGGAGGCTGTTCCGCAGCTCTCGCTTTTCCGGAACGTCGCCGAAGCCGACGAGGAGGCGAGCGGATCCGCGCGCGGGCGCGAGCGCGCGTGAGGCAGGGATGAGTTCCCGGCGGCCACTGATCGGCGTCACCACCTATCCGCGTCATGGAACCGATCGGCCTGCATTCTTTCTACCCACGGCGTACGTGGACTGCGTACGTGCGGGCGGCGGAATTCCGCTGTTGCTCGCCCCCGGCGAGGAGCGACCCGAGGACATCCTGAGTCATGTCGACGGGCTCGTCTTCTCCGGTGGGGGGGACCTCGACCCCTCCCACTTTGAGGCGGAGCCTCATCCGACCCAGTATGGCGTCGACGAGGAACGCGACCTGTTCGAGCTCGCCCTCATGAAGAGTGCGCTCGCGCAGGAGACGCCCATCCTTGCAATCTGCCGCGGGCTGCAAGTGCTGAACGTCGCGCGGGGGGGCGATCTGCACGTCCACCTGCCCGACGTCTTCGGGGAGGAGGTGCTGCACCGTCATCCCGAGCGCCGACCCATCGCTCACCCCGTGCGCTTCGATCCCGGCTCCCACCTGGCGAAGATCTATGGCTCAACCGAGATCCGGACCATCTCCTGGCATCACCAGGCAGTGAATCGTCTGGGCGAGGGCCTCGCCGCAGCGGCGTGGGCCCCCGATGGCAGCATCGAGGCCGTCGAGGTGCCGGAGCGGTCGTGGGTGCTCGCCGTGCAGTGGCATCCGGAAATGCAGCCCGAGGAGCGTTGTCTTTTCGCGGCGTTCGTCGCCGCTGCGCGTGAGCGCGCCCGTTAGCTAAGGGAAAACCCCTACCGCCTTTCTCCGGCGCGACATGTTGCGTTAGGAGTGAGCGGCGTCCAGCCGATACGTCGGCTCGGAGGCAGTTTCCTGATGCTCCCCGGGGACTTCGATCCCGAACCGCCTGCTCCGCCGCGGCGGCTCTCGGTGCGCTTCGAGGACGCCTCGGCGTTTCGCGAGGAGTTCGAGCGCAATCTTTCCAATGGGGGCCTCTTCGTGCCAAGCGGCGAGGTCTTCGAGCAGCGCGAGCTGGTCGAGGTCGAGCTCGTCCTCGCCTTCTGCGGTGAGAAGCTCCGCTTCC
>DAIOWK010000074.1:0-13273 GCA_036758525.1 Myxococcota bacterium | reverse complement strand
CCGCGATCACCGAGAATCGCTCAACGTGAAAGCGAGGCTCCTCGTCCGACACCAAACCCACTGCGAGGGACGCGACAGGAAGGTCTTCAAGCCACCCGCAGCTGCGGCACAAGAAGTGGTGGTGGGGAGCTGGGTTGGTGTCGAAGCGTAGCTCTCCCCCGGGGACAAGAACCTCTTGGAGCACCCCCAGGTCGCGAAGCAAGGCGAGGGTCGCATAGACCGTTGCCCGACTCGCCATCGGGAGGCTCGCCGTAATCGCGGCACGGAGTTGCGTCGGGGTCCAATGGCCGCCGTGCGAGGCGAGATGATGCACGATCGCCCGGCGCTGGGACGTGAGGGCGAGGCCGCGTGCGCGCAATAGCCGCTCGATCGCTGCGGCACCGTTTCTCATCCCAAACTCTCCTCGGGCCATCATACGCGCTCCCCCGCAAGGCGTGCGGAGAGTTGCGATGGAGGCCCCGAGAGCGGGCACCGGGCGTTCGGCGGCTCAACGCCAAGCCTTCCTCAGTCGATAGAGGATGGACGGGGGAAGGAACGCCAAGCAATGACCCTCTATACCTTCATCGTCGAGCTCACAGCCGTGCTTGCGCTCTGGCTCACGCTCGGCGCCTGGCAGCAGGACCGCGACCAGCCGGGTCGCGTCTGCTTCGGCGGGATGTGCATCGCTGTGCTGTTGTGGTGCACCGGCGAGCTTCTGGGCGCGCGAGGAGCCATCGCGCACGAGACAAGCGAGCGCGTGAAGTATCTCGGGATCGTGACCTTCCCGGCCCTCTGGCTCGGCGTCGCCGCACACGTGGGCCAGCTCCGCGTGGCGCAGCGTCTGCCCTGGTTCCCGGCCGCCCTGTTCGCGCCCCAGCTCTTCATCTACAGCACGCTCTTTATGGGACCCTGGAGCTCTCTCTTCCTCTCACCGAAGAGCGGACCCGGACCCCTTTGGTGGGTGCATTGCGTCTACTCCTACGCGCTCGCCCTGGTAGGGGTCGCGATCTGCTTCGTGACGGCGCTCCGCCCGGCGTGGCCCTGGCGCAGACGCCGACTCGCGATCGGCATGGTGAGCCTCGTACCTCTGGCCGGGAACTTCGCGTACGTCGCGAGTGATCTCCGCTTCGACCACGATCCCACGCCCGCGCTGCTCGGAGTGGTGCTCTTGATGCTGCGCCAAGCTCTCTTCCCTGGGGGTCTGCTCGACGTCCTGCCGATCGCACAGCGCGATCTCATCGACCACCTGCCGTTCGGCGTGATCCTGAGCGATCCGGCGGGGGTCGTGATCGACATGAATGGCGCCGCGGGGCGTGGCCTCGCAATCTCGCGACTCGAGGCCCTCGGTCGGACCTTGGACGCAGTCTTGGGTCACGCCCCCCATGGCACGCGCATTGAGATCTCGCCGATCGAGCTGCGGGGCGGTACCCAGGCGCGACTGGTGGTTCTCGACTTTCCAGCGCCCGGGAAGGCGCCGCCTGCCGAGCGCGCCGCCTAAGATCCGAGCCGCCGAACACCCGCCCCCGAGAGCTCTGCCAGGAGGTGCGCGGCTGCTCGCCCCGCCTTCCGAAAGTCGTCGAGATCGAGGCTCTCGTTTTCGCCGTGGGCGTTACAGGGCGGATCCTCGAGACCGAGCAACAAAGCCGGTGCGCCGCCGAGCACCTCGGCGAAAGGCCCCACAAAGGGGATCGAACCGCCGCAGCCGATCACCGCCGGGGCGCGCCCGAATCCAAGACGAAGGGCTCGCTGCGCCGCGTCGAAGGCGGGACCCACCGCCTCTGTACGCCAGCCAGGAACCGCCGTCTCGCAGCGTGTCGCGACAGTCACTCCCCAGGGCGGGTCGCGTTGCAAAAAGGCCGTAACGAGGTCCCGCACCCGCTCGGCATCCTGACCCGGCGCGAGGCGCACGCCGACGCGCGCGCTGGCTTCCGCCAAGAGCTGGTTCGCGGCCGTCTGAAGCGCCATTCCTTCGAGGGCCGTGAGCGCCACGGAAGGGCGCGTCCAAAGCCGCTCGTAGGGTGAGCGCGCTGCATCGCCGGCGAGGCGCAGGCCCTTCACAAGACCTCCCTCACGCCGGAACACGGCCTCATCAAAAGGCAGGGCCGCGATGCGCGCGCGCTCGGCGGCGGAAAGTTCAGGCACGTCGTCGTCGAGACCGGGCACGGCGACGCGACCCTCCGCGTCAAACAGTCGCGCCAGCAGACAGACGAGCGCGCTCGCGGCATCGGTCACCGGCCCTCCCCACATTCCACTGTGTAGGGGATGGTCCAGCGCTCGCACGGTCACGTCGATCGCGACAAGGCCGCGCAGGCTTGTGGTGAGCGACGGAAGACCCGTGGCAAGATTCGCGGTGTCCGAGAGCACGATCACGTCAGCCTGGAGACGCTCACGGTGGGCAGCCAGGAATGTGGCGAGATGCGCGGACCCGATTTCCTCCTCGCCTTCGACCACGAACTTCACATGGACGGGGAGCGAACCCGTTGCTTCAAGCCAGGCGCGGAGCGCCGCGAGGTGAAGCATCACCCCCGCCTTGTCGTCCACCACGCCCCGGCCGTACAGGCGTCCGTCGCCCCGCACGGTGGGATCGAAGGCAGGAGTCTTCCAGCGCTCCTCCCGCCCGGGCGGCTGCACATCGTGGTGCGCGTAGAGCAGGACCGTCGGTGCGTCGCCGTGGGCCGCGCGACGTTCCCCCACGATGTAGGGATGAGCATCGGGGATGCGCACCACCTCAACGCCCTCGAGTCCAGCCCCGCGGAAGAGATCCGCGACGCGTTCGGCAGAGCGCACCACGTGGGTCGGATCGAAGCCCGCCGCCGACACGCTCGGAATCCGAACCAGTTCGACGAGGTCGGCGAGCGTTCGCTCGAAGCCGCGCTCGAGTGCGACAAGGACGGCGCTGGGAGCGGCCATGCGAGCGCGCACGGTAGCCGTTAGAGTGATGCGATGGAACCGCGATCATGGCGGGTACCGGCCTTTGACGGGATCGAACTCCAAGTGTTCTCGTGGAGTGACACTGGGGTGCCGCTCGTCATGCTCCACGGCTTCGGCAACGATGCACACGTCTGGGATGATTTCGCTCCGGCGGTGGCACCCTACTACCGGACGCTCGCCTTCGATCTGCGAGGCCACGGCGACTCGAGTCGCGATCCAGAGCTGCGCTACGACCACGAATCCATGGCGTCGGATGTGATTACCGTCACAGAAGCCCTGAGCCTGGGCCGCTTTGTGCTGGTCGGCCACTCGATGGGAGGGCGCGTTGCCATGCGGGTGGCCGGCAAGCATCCCGAGCGACTCGCCGGGCTCGTCATCGTCGATGCCGGTCCCGAACTCGACGCGCGCGGGGTCTCACGGATTCGCCTTGACGCCGTGTCAGAGAAGCCGGCGTCCTTCGCGTCCGCCTCGGAGTATGAGGCCTTCCTCTCCCGCGCCTACCCGCTGGCGAGTCCCCACGTCCTCGCTCGCATGGCGCACTTCGGGCTGCGCCGCGACGCCGACGGGCGTCTCCGGCCGAAGACGGATCCTGCCTTCTTCCGCGCCTTGGAGCACGAGTCTTCCGAGGACGCTGCGCGGCGCGCTGCGGAGGAGACGGCAGCGCTGTGGGAGGCCCTCGCGCGCACCCCCTGTCCGACGCTCGTTGTACGGGGCGCCGCATCCGATGTGCTTTCCCCGGAGGTGGCGGATCGCATGGCGGAGGCGGTGTTGCCTCGCGGCTCGCTCGTCGTCGTGCCGCGCGCCGGTCACTCGGTGATGGTGGACAACCCCGAGGGTTTCCGGGAGGCGGTCACAAGTTTCGTGCTGGGCGACGCTTGACGCTAAAGTCGGTGTGTGCAGGCCCACCGCGCGCGCCGTGATGGAAACTCGGGGACCCATCGATGCCGACCTCCCGCAAGCTCATGCGCTCCTCTTGGCTCTTGTGTGCTCTCCTCGCTCGCGGCGCGAACGCAGGAACCGCGATCGCACCGACGACGCCCAGCGCCGTGATCGAGCGGTTCTACGCCGTGCTTCTCGACTCCATGAAGCAAGCCACTGCGCTCGGCTACGAGGGACGGCGCAGCAAGCTTGCGCCCGTGGTCGATCAAACCTACGACCTGCCGTTCATGGCGAAGGTGGCTACCGGGAAATATTGGAAGGAGCTCGATCCTGCCACGCAGCAGCGCTTCGTCGATACCTTTACCCGCCTTACCGTCGCAAACTATGCGGGCCGGTTTAACGGCTACGACGGTGAGAGTTTCGTCGTTGTCTCGGAGGGCGATGGCGGGCAGAACACTGCACTCGTACGGACCAAGCTTGTGCTAAAGAGCGACCCCCCGGTCGAGCTCAACTACCGGCTGCGCCTCTTGGATGGGTCGTGGCGCATTATCGACGTCTATCTGAACGGCACGGTGAGTGAGCTTGCGCTGCACAGGGCCGAGTACACGGCCAAGATCGAACGGGAGGGCTTTGACTCGTTGCTCCACGCCCTCGAAGAGAAAATCGCAGCCCTTGCCTCTGGCAAAGCGGCGGATTGACGGGGTGGCGTGAAGAAAATTCACTCGTTGCTGCTCGGGCTTGGGGCGATTTGCCTCGCATTCCTGGTGTGGGAGATCGGGCCCGAGACGCTGTGGCACGACACCGTAAAGCTCGGCTGGGGCGCGGTCTTCATCATTTCCGTGGCCTCGATCGAGCAGCTCCTTCACACGCTCGCCTGGCAGCGCTGCTTCGAGGCCGCCGAAAGGCCGAGCTTATGGCGTCTCTATGGTGCTCACCTCGCCGGGGGTGCCATCAACATCGTGACACCGACCGCGACGCTGGGCGGCGAGCTCGTGCGTGGGGGCCTGCTCCCCGGTGTTCCGGGGGCGCTTGCGGCGGCGACGGTCACGGTGGATCGGCTCGCCTATGCATTGGCCGATACGAGCCTCGGGCTCCTCGGTCTTCTCGTCCTGCTCCGAGCGCCTTCCCTTGGCACGCTGACACACATCGCCATCGCCGCCGCGGCCGCGCTCTTCCTGACCGGGATCGGGATCTTCTGGGCACTGCAACGCAACGGCCGACTCCTTTCCCGAATCGTAAACCACTCGATCGTGCAGCGGATTTGCGGCCCGACCTTGGCCGAGGGCCTCAGCACCGGCTCCGCCTCCGTGGACCTTCGGATCGCAACCTTCCATGCCGAGCGCACGAGCGCCTTGCTCGCAGCCATCGCACTTCATGTCGCGGGCTCCCTCATGGGTGCTGTCCAGCTCGCGCTATTCTTTTTCTTCGTATCCGCTCCCGCCACACCCTGGATCACGCTCCAGGTCTTTCTGGTCGGGATCGCTCTCGACCTCTTCTCCTTCTTCGTCCCCGCACGACTCGGGGCGCAGGAAGGGGCGCGCATGCTCGCGGTTTCGCTGGTCGGCTTGGAGCCAGCCCTTGGCCTCCTCTTCTCCCTCGTGCTGCGGGTAGAGCAAGTCGCTTGGGCGGGGATCGGGCTCTGCCTCTACTCTTTACTGGTGCCGGGTGGGTGGCCGATGCGGCGGGGCTCGCGCTTGCAAGCCTTGGGCCTACAGTCGGGGGCAGCCGAACCCGCACCCGAACCTGGCTTGACACCAGGCGAGGAGGCGGGGTAGCAAGAGGCCCATTCGAGCCAGGAGGGGTGAGTGCTCACGCGCCGAAGCTTCTTCCAGCGCCTTCTCGCCAATCACGAGGCGCGAGAGTTCCTCATGAACTCCCTCGCGGTTGGCGAGGCGGACAGCGCCGTCGATCTCGATCGCGTCGCAGAGCACGTGCAAGACGAAGCCCTCTCTCGCAGGATCTATCGCCACCACGCCGAGGAAAAGCGTCATGCGCGTCTCTTTGGCAAACACCTGTCGGACCTCGGCTTCGCGGCCCGCCCGCTGCCCGCCGAGCTCGACTACGAGCGCTACGTGCAGCGCTTCGGCATGGGGACGCCGAAGTCTCGGCTCGACGATCCGCGCCCGTTCGACGAGGACGATATCATCCTGTTTTTCGCGGGAAGCAAAGCGGGGGAAGAGCGAGCCTGCGCCGAAATGGAGGGGTTGATCGAGGCGCTGGCCGAGGACCCCGAGACGGTTGCGCTTTTGCGCGTGATCCACGGCGACGAGGTCCGCCACGTCTCGTACGCCACCGAGGAACTGCTGCGGATCGCCGCCCTTGGACGACGCGCCAAGGTGTTACAGACGTTGCGCGCGGCACGCCGTGCCGAGGCGCGTGCGCACCGCCACGTGAGCCGTGCCTTCATGCGCCACCTCATGCAGATGCTCGACTATCCGCGCTGGGTCCAGACGCTGGCGGGGATCGGGATCGACTTCGGGTTCGCGGTGCGCTGGCTCTTCCCAGGAGGCCTCGACCAGCCGATCATTGCGAACGCGATGCCGACTCCCGCCGACCGGGTGCACGCTTCGCCGCCCGCCACCGAATCGACCCGCGTGGTCGAGTCCGCGCGATGAAGACGCTCTTTCTAAATCCACCGTCCTACGATGGTTTCGACGGCGGCGCAGGCTCCCGCTACCAGGCCCGGCGCGAGATCAAATCCTTCTGGTATCCGACCTGGCTGGCGCAGGCCGCGTCACTCGTGCCCGGTTCCCGATTGATCGATGCACCCCCCGACGAGCTCGAGATTGACGCTGTCGTCGAGCAGGCCCAAGGCTACGACCTCACAATCATCCACACCTCCACACCCTCGGTCGTGCAGGACGGCAAGACCGCGGCGCGGCTCCGCGAAGCCTACCCCCGCATGACCATCGGCTTCGTGGGTGCGCACACCATGGTCCAGCCGGAGGAAACGCTTCGGATTGCCCCCGCGGTCGACTTCGTCGGAACCGGTGAGTTCGACTACGCCGTGCGAGACGTCGCTCAGGGCTTACCCCTCGAGTCGGTGACGGGCATCTGCTGGCGGGCCCCCGACGGCACGCTCGTTCGCAACGCACCCCAAGTACCGATTCACGACCTCGACTCATTTCCGTTTGTGACCGACGTGTACGCACGCAACCTCACGGTGGAGCGCTACTACATCGGCTACCTGCAGCATCCCTATGTCTCCCTCTACACCGGAAGAGGTTGCCGCAGCCGATGCACCTTCTGCCTCTGGCCGCAGACCATCGCGGGCCACGTGTACCGCACGCGCAGCGTTGAGCACGTGGTGGCCGAGATGGCCCATGCCAAAGAGCTCTTCCCGCAGGTAAAGGAGTTCTTCTTCGACGACGACACCTTCACCGATGACCGGCCGCGAGCGGAGGCCATTGCTCGTGGGCTCGGCCGGGTCGGGATCACTTGGTCTTGCAATGCCAAGGCCAACGTGCCCCGCGAGACGCTCCGTGTCATGAAGGAGAACGGGCTGCGCCTTCTGCTCGTGGGATTCGAATCGGGGAACCAGCAGATCCTGAACAATATCCGCAAGGGCACCAAGATCGAGCGCGCCCGTGAGTTTGCGCGTGACTGCAAGGATCTCGGGATCCTGCTTCATGGAACCTTCATCATCGGATTGCCCGGCGAGACGCAGGAGACGATCGAGCGTACGATTGCGTTCGCGAAGGAGGTCGATCCCTATAGCCTGCAGGTATCGCTCGCGGCACCCTATCCCGGTACCGCACTTTACGCGCAGGCGAAGGAGAACGGCTGGCTGCCCGCGGACCGCGCGCCCGGACTTGTCGAAGAGCATGGCATCCAAGAAGCCGTGCTGAGCTACAAGAATCTCTCCAGCGAGGAGATGCACGAAGCCTTGGAGCGCTTCTACCGCGCCTATTACCTCCGACCCCGCCCGATTCTGCGCATCGTGCGTGATATGGTCCGCGACCGCGAGGTGATGCGGCGGCGCCTACGTGAGGGTCGCGAGTTCTTCTCGTTCATGGCGCAGCGCCGCCACCTGTCCTGACGGACGTGGCGGGGCGTCTCCTCGTCACCGGCGACGATCTCGGCGTGAGCAGCGCCGTGAACGCGTCGATCGCGCGTTGCTACCGCGAGGGCATCCTCACCAGTGCGAGCCTCATGGTCGCCGAGCCGGCAGCCGCAGAAGCCGTCGCGCTGGCCGGTGAGCTCCCGGGACTCGGAACCGGGCTCCACCTCGTGCTCTGTGACGGCGCAGCCGCGAGCCCGCCGCGGGCGATTCCTGACCTTTCGGACAGCCAGGGACGGCTTCCTTCGAGTCCCCTGCGGGCCGGCCTACAGGATTGGGTGCAGCGACGCCGGCTGCGCAGCCAGCTCGAATACGAGGTCCGCACCCAATTCGAGCGCTACGCCAAAACCGGCCTCTCCTTCGATCACGTCGACGGGCACCACCACCTGCATATGCATCCTGTGGTGTTCGAAATCGTGCAGCGCTGCATGGAAGAACATCGAGTCCCGTGCGTGCGCCTCATGCGAGAAAGTCGCGCCGCACGTCCTCCTCACACGAGCCCGACCGAGGAGCTCGTGCCGGCTATCTTTGCGGCGCTGGCTCGGCACCACCAGCGCCGGCTTGGAAGGATCCGGACCGCGGACGAAGTGTGGGGGCTCCGGGCCACGGGGCGACTTGACACAGCCCTGCTATGCCTCATGGTGCGGCGCATGCGCGCACATACCCTGGAACTCTTTACGCACCCGAGGGAAGACACAGAGCCGGGGCGTCTGGAAGAGCAAGCGCTGTGCGCCCCCGAGGTGCGACAGATGATTCGCGACGCAGGCTACGAACTCATCAGCACCCGAACACTCGGCAGAGAGGCGGTGGCTTGAGCGCGGTGGCTCTCGCTGCCACCGCCTGGCTCGCGGCGGCGTTCGTCTATCGCACGCTCTCGATGCGTGCTCTTTCCCAGCTGTGTCGCGTCGAGGACCAGGATTTCGATCCGGTCCCGCCCGAGGGGGCACTGGTGGCGTTGCGGCCGCTCCACGGCTTCCTCACCCGCCTTGAGGACTCGCTCGAGACTCTCTGGCGAGCTGCGGCGCGCGGTGGCTTGCGCGTGATTGTGGGCGCGGCGGATCGGGAGGATCCGGCGCTCCGGGTAGCGGCACGTGTGGCGGCCCGCTGGCCGCAAGTGCGATCGGAAATCCGCACCGCACCCGGTCCCGAGGGCGTGAACCGCAAGCTCGCGAACCTGATTCAGATGTCGGCGAAGGTCGACGGTGATTTGCTTCTGTTGAGCGATGCCGACATCGCCGTACCCGAAGACTACGTCTTGCGCCTCACCAGGCCGTTCAAGGATGCCGACGTCGGCCTCGTGACGTGTCCCTACCGAAGCGTCGCCGCCGCGGGTCTTGCGAGTCGCATCGACGCCTTGATCACCAACATGCACTTCTTGCCCAGTGCCTGCCTCGCGACCCAGCTGGAGGGGCTGCACTTTGCGCTCGGCGCAACGATCGCAGTACGCGCGACGGCGCTCTCGCAGGCCGGCGGTTTCGAAGCTCTGCTGGATACACCGGCGGACGACTTCCTGCTCGCCCGGCACATCGAACGCGCGGGTTGGCGCCTTGCTTGGTCACCCATGGTGGTCGACCACCTGCTTGAACCGGAAGGGTGGGTTGCAGCGGCGCGCCGGCATTTGCGCTGGGCGCGTGTCGTTCGGCACATGCGCCCGCTCGGCTACGTCGGACAGCTCGTTACGCACGGAAGCATCCCCGCGCTCATCCTCGCAGGGACCGGCGCCGGGGCATGGATCCCGTGCGCGTGGTGGGCGCTCGAAGGCGTGTGGCTGTGGCGCCGGCGCAAGACCCTCGGGTTGCGCCCCGGCGACCTCGCTGCAATCCCGCTCGCGGACCTCCTCGCGTTCGCAGTGTTTCTGGGCGGGACCCGAGGACGCGCGCGGCCGAGCTAAGTCTGCGCGGTCTTAAGGACCGGGCTTGAGCAGCGCCGCCGCTTGCGCTCCGAGAGCGGTGGACCCAGTCGCAGGGCTGGTCTCTACGTCGCCGGTCTCGCCGCCCTTTGCCGGCGCCGACGGCGGCGGAGGCTCACTGACCGAAGGCGCTGCGACTGCTTCGGGCAGCGGGCTTGGGGAGACCGGTGCGACGGGAGCACCCCTCTCGAGCCGTCCGCGGATCTCTCCCTCCCGGTCGAGGAGGTAGGCGCTACGCAGCGCGGCGTAGTAGTCCACGGCTGATTCTTGCAGGTGTTTCAGGTCCCCGACGTGTTCGTCGCGCAACGAGAGTCCGTCACCGGAGCCCAGCAGAAGCTGCGAGCCAGGACCGAGGAGCCAGAACTGAGGCTCCAAGAGGCCGTCGATTGCACCCCCGATGCTGTCGCGGACGGTCGTGGGTCCGAACAGAGGTAGAACCAGGTAGGGTCCCGCGCCAACCCCTGCCTGAGCGAGCGTCTCTCCGAAATCCGCCTCGTGGCGCTGAAGCCCGAAATTCGCGGCGGGATCAAACAGCCCTCCCATGCCGAGAGTGGAGTTGATCGCGAAGCGCGCTGTCGTGACCACTGCGTCACGGAGCTTGAGCTGGAGGATGTCATTCGCGAGGGTCCGCGCTGAACCCAGGTTCCGGAAGACGCGGCGGACCGCGCGGCGACCCTCGACTGGAACGATGAACTCGTAGGCGTTGGTGAAGGGGTCGAGGAACAGGTAATCGATCCCGCGATTCAGCGCGAAAAAGCCGCGATTTACGGGCTCAAAAGGGTCGTACGGCCCCTTCTGGATGCTCGCAATGAGAGCGTCATCCGCATCGACGGCAGGGACCGCGGCCTGAGAACCATCGGGAAGTGCGTTTTGCGGGGTTTCCAGCGGCGCTACGGCCTGGGCCGCAAGCGGCGCGGGCTCACGTCCCGGCGGGGCGCTCGCACAGCCGAGCGTTCCCCCCAAAGACAACGCCAACCCCACCGCAAGCGCCGCGGAGGCCAATGCTGCCGCGGACGGCCCAAATGTGCGGCCCGGCTGTGAAGTGCTCAATCGAACGACGTCCTTCCCACCAAGGGGCATGAACCGCTTCGCGGCCGGGAGACTTGTGGCGAATCGCGGCGCGAGTGTGTCTTGGGCGCGGCGTATTGTAAGGCTCCTCAAGCGCGGGGCAAACTTCCGACGCAGTAAGGGCAAACTTCCGAGGCAGCGCGGAGCCCCGCGCGTGCTTTCTTCGCCCCGCAAGTGAAGTGGCGATGAATCCGCCGTCGCCCACTGACCCAATGCCGGCGTTCGGTCAGCGTTTTCGGTTGTGACCGCCCGGGGCACGCCCGATCCTCCGGCCCCAAGGCACGACGCGCGGTCGTCCAGCTACTTGGAACCTCAGGTGCATATCGTCGAACTACTGGTCCATACAGTCGCCTTGCGCCCGTATGTTTTCTGCTTTCTGGCGGCGTTCCTCGTGATTGCCCTCGGGGAGATCGGACCGGTCCGCACCATCGTGTGGCTCGTGCTCGGCTATGGAGTCGCGTTCGTCTGCGAATATGTTTCGACACGAAATGGCTTCCCGTTCGGCCTCTACCACTATCTGGACGCGCCGACGCGTGGCCGCGAGCTTTGGGTCTCAAACGTCCCCTTCATGGATTCGCTCTCCTTCGTCTTCTTGTCTTTCGTGGGCTATGCGACCGCTCGTCACATGCTCCGAGTTCCCGCGGACCCGCCCGGCCGCATCCCGCTGACGCCTCTCCTGCTTGGCCTTTCCACATTCCTGATGGTGGCGATTGATCTCGTGTGCGACCCCGTGGCGCTGCGCGGGGACCGCTGGTTCCTTGGCAAACTCTACGACTACGCGGAGCCCGGCGTGTTCTTTGGTGTCCCACTCACGAACTACCTCGGATGGGCCTTTGTGGGCGCGGTGGTGCTCGGGGCGATGGGGGCGCTCGAACGCGCGGGGTGGCTTCGGGGGGCGCCCCTCTACCAGTTGCCGAGAGCGCGCGGCGTGGTGACCGCTTTCTATGCTGCGATCGTATTGTTCAATGCGGTGATCGCGTTCAAGATCGGCCTGTCGCCCGTCGGTTGGCTTGGGCTCGCGATCGTCGTCGCCGTGACCAGTGCGCTTCTCCTCCCGTCTGCCCTGCGCGTCGGTGGTCTGCCGGCCCAGCCGGGGTGCGAGGAGGCGCACTGAAGTGCAGGCGCTGAGGCGCGGTGCCACAGGGACGGGTGCCCCGGGTGGTCAAGACTGTCAGGCAAGCGGGGCGCCGTGCGCTGCGCCTTTGCACGAGGGCGCCGCGACCTTGTCTCCGTTTTTTCACGTACGAACGAGTGCGACGCACCAGCCCCCCGGTGCTCGGACCTTCGTCATCTCGGGGGACCTGCCATGAAACGCGAGAAGCATCCGGTGAGCCCGCCGGTGGCACCTGCGTTCACGCATCGCAAGGCCATCACCCGCGACCGCATCGTGCGCGCGGCGATGCAGCTCTTTGCGACGCAAGGCTTCGAGCACGCGAGCGTGGCGCAGATCGCTCGCAAGGCCGGAGTATCGCGAGCCGCAATCTTCTGGCATTTTGGCGATAAGGCGACACTTTTTCGGGAAACCTGCCGCGAGTTTCTGGTGCCCTTTCGGGACATGCTCGCGGCGAGCCTGGATCACGTAGACGCCGAGAAGCGCCTCTCTGAGCTCTTCGCAGTGTACGAAGACTTTGTCACGTCGAACCGTGAGGCCATCCAATCGTTTGTACGCTGGATGTTCGAATCTCCCGCGCTGCGGGACACGCTTCAGCGCACACTGCTCGACCTACACGAGATTTTCATGCGCGACGTGCGCGACACGCTGCGGGAGGTTCTCCCTCCGGGCCATGACGCCGAGCGGCTGGCCACAGGGGTGGTCTCCCTTCTTGACGGTAACCTCCTTTTGTCCTTGCTTGATCCCTCGCCGGCCGGAGAGGAGCGCCGCCGCCAGGCCCTGCGTGCCGTGGCAGCGCTGATTCCACAGCGACCCCGGAAAGGATAACGATGCGTTTCCCCTTGCGACTGCAGTACGACCTCTTCCGGTACATCGCTCAGCAAAAGCGCGCGGGCAAACGGCACTATCCGCTTGTCTTGATGCTCGAGCCCCTCCACGCCTGCAATCTTGCATGTGCGGGTTGCGGCCGGATCGTCGAGTACGAGGACACCTACTACGACAAGATGACGCTGCAAGAGTGCCTGGACTCCGTGGACGAGTGCGGCGCTCCGATCGTGTCGGTGTGTGGCGGTGAACCCCTGATCTACAAGCCGACTCCGGATCTTCTGCGCGGCTGCTTCGAGCGCGGAAAGCACGTCCAGCTGTGCACGAATGCGATCCTGCTTGACAGGTTCATGGAGAAGATTCCGCCGCACCCGAACCTCACGATCCAGGTGCACTTGGACGGCATGCGCGAGACCCACGATCGCGTGGTTTGTCAGGAGGGCGTGTTCGACGCGATCGTCCCGCAGATGAAGCGCGCCGTCGAACGCGGCTACCGCGTGTCGACGAACAC
>DAIOWK010000073.1:0-13307 GCA_036758525.1 Myxococcota bacterium | reverse complement strand
CTCAGCCTCTCGAGGGCGATCCTGCCCGCGTCGAGGGCGACCGCCACGCGACGCGACGCCCCCGCCGCGAGGTCAAAACGCCGCTCGGCGAGATCGACTACCCGCGCCCACTCACCGCGCGCCCGCGCGGCACGGCACAGGGCTTCGACCGCATCCTCGTTGCGCGGGTCGTCGGCAAGGGCGCGCCGGTAGCAGTCCTCGGCCGGCTCGGCCTGGCCCGGGTCCCGCTCGAGCAGCCGCGCCCGGGCGACGAGCGCGGGGGCGCGCTCGGCGCCACGCAGCTCACGGGCCAGCCGATCCCATGCGTCGGCCGCTTCTGCTATGCGACCGAGTACCTCGAACGCACGGGCCGAGCCCTCGATCGCCTCCCGGTTGCGCGGGTCGAGCTCAAGCGCCTTCTGAAGGTGGTGGAGGGCATGGGGGGCATCGGAGAGCTGGCGCAGCCAGACCGTCCCGAGCTCCGCGTGGAAGGGCGCCGCCTCGTAGGGCGGCATCGGAATCGTCGCTTCGAGGTCGGCGATCTGCAGGGAGAGCACCCACTCCGAGCGTGACTCGTGAAGACGCCGAAGCTGATGCAAGGCGGGGCGGAACGTGGGCTCAAGGCGCACGACCTCGCGGTAACACGCGAGGGCATGGTCCGGCTCGAGGCAGCGTTCCTCGAGCACTTGGCCGAGACGAAACAAGAGGCGCGCGCGCTCGCGCTTTTGATCGGCGAGGGCGGGCGCGGTGAGCCGCTTCCAGTAAAGCCCGACGAGCTCGTGCCATTCGCCGCGAAGAAAATGATGCTCTTCGAGCGCCGCGAAGGCGACGCTATCGCCGCTGTCGCCCTCGAAGCGTTCCCGGTGTCGATCCAGCGACGAGGCCACGCTTCCTCCCGGGCGCTTCCAGCGCGCTCTGGCCCCGACTCGGGTGGCCGACGTGCATTGCGCGGCCCCGGCGCCCGGGAGCCCCCCCGCTTGCATCGACCCGCCGCGGCCAAGTCTTGACCTCAAGTTGCCTGCTCCCTGCATCGCCTGCGGTTGCGCCCCGACGGCGTGCTATCTAGTGTTTTCGAGGGGTTAAGACGCATGGCCACCCCGCCCAGTCCCGTCGGCAGCCGCCCCGGTGGTGGCGCCGAGCCCGCATCTCGTCCGCTGCTCCCGCCCGCCGAGCGCCGCAGGCGAAAACGCGAGATCCAGATCGCCATTGGCGTGCTGGCAGCGATCTTTTTGGTCGTCTTTGGGGAAAAGCGGGTTTCGGGCTTCGGGCGCTTGCTGCCCTTCGGCGATAGCGGCCTTTTCCTCCTGCTAAACGCCCTAAACGTCATCCTGATCCTGCTGCTCGTCTTCCTGCTCGCCCGCAACTTCGTGAAGCTCGTGTTCGAACGGCGGCGGGGCCTGCTCGGGGCCCACCTCAATGCAAAGTTCGTGGCGGCCTTCGCGCTCATCGCGAGCATCCCGACGGTCGTGCTCTTCATCATCTCCTTCTATCTGCTCACCGACTCCGTCGATCGCTGGTTCAGCCTGAAAATCGACCGCGCCTTGGACCAGAGCCGCGAGGTCGCCGACGCCTACAACGCGACGGCAGCGCGCAACGCGCTGTTCTACGGCGAGCGCATCGCGAGCCAGATCACCGCGCAGCGCCTGCTCCTCGAGGAGGAGCGTCCCCGGCTCGCGGAGGTCGTGCAGAGCCTGCAGCGGGACTACAACCTCGGAGTGGTCGAGGTCTTCGGTGCGACGGGCCAAGAGCTCATCACTGCGATCAACCCCGAGTTCCCGGCCACGACCTTCGTGCGTTCTGACAGCGACCTCGTGCGCTCAGCGCTCGGAGGGGTGGCGGCGTCGCGGGTCGACGAGACGAAGGAGAGTGAGGTGATTCGGGGGGCGGTGCCCATCCGGTCGTCCTTCCGCTCGGAGGAGACCGTCGGGGCCGTCGTGGTGAACCACTTCGTGCCCCACTCCCTGGCCCGCAAGCTGACGGACATTCGGGCCGCCCAGGACGAGCACCGCGCCCTCGCGCAGAACGCCGCGCACGTGCGCATGACCTACCTCCTGCTGCTCCTCCTGGCCTCGCTTCTGCTCGCCCTCTTCGCGACGTGGTGGGGCTTTCGGATGGCGAGAGACATCACGGGCCCGATCGGCGCGCTCGCCGCAGGCACGGCGGAGGTGGCACGGGGCAATCTCGACGTCGTGGTAGAACCGACCTCCGACGACGAGATCGGCCTCCTCGTACACTCCTTCAACAAAATGACGCGAGACCTGCGCGACGCGCACGGGGGGCTCGAGCGCACGAACGCCGAGCTCGATCAACGGCGCCGCTACATGGAGATCGTGCTTCGCAATGTCGGCGCTGGCGTGGTTTCGTTGGATGCGGACGGCGTCGTCAGCACGATCAACCCGTCGGCCCAGCGCCTGCTCGCCATCGTCCCGGGCACGGCGGTCGTCGGCCGAAAGCTCGAAGAAGTGCTCGACCGGCCCGAGCACGTCGAGATCGTCCGTGACCTCTCCTCGCATCTGCGGGCGGGTGTGCGGGAAAGCATCCGCCGCCAGGTGCAGGCACCGCTCGGCGACGAGATGTTGACACTCCTGGTCACGATGACTCTCCTGCAGGACGAGGATGGCCGCAGCCTCGGCATGGTGATCGTGTACGATGACTACTCGCAGCTCGTGAAGGCCCAGCGCATGGAAGCGTGGCGTGAGGTGGCGCGGCGCATCGCCCACGAGATCAAGAACCCGCTGACACCCATTCAGCTCTCAGCGCAGCGAATTCGTCGCCGCTTCCGCGATCGTTTCGTCCGCACGCCGGAGGACGCGAAGATCTTCGACGAATGTGTGGATGCCATCACCAGCCAGGTCGAGAGTCTTAAGTTGCTGGTGAACGAGTTCTCAAACTTCGCGCGCCTGCCCACCGCGAATCCCAAGCCCGATGATCTCAATCGCTTGGTGCAAGAAGCGGTCGCGAGCTACGCGGGTACCGAGGGCGTGTTGCTGCGCACCGACCTCGATCCCTCGCTTCCGAGCGTCGACCTCGACCGCGAACAAATGCGGCGCGTCCTCACCAATCTGATCGACAACGCGATCGCCGCGGTGCGCGAGGCTCCCGCGCAGCGAGCGGGTCTGGTCGAACTGCGCACGGTCTACGACGCGCCCCTCGGTACCGCGCGCTGCGAGGTCACGGACGACGGCATCGGCATCCGGCCCGAAGATCGCAGACGCATCTTCGAGCCCTACTTCTCCACCAAACGCCACGGAACCGGGCTCGGCCTGGCGATCGTCTCCCGGATCGTTGCCGACCACCGCGGATACATCCGCGTGCACGAGAATCGTCCCCGGGGTACGCGCTTTATCATCGAGCTGCCCGTGCGCGGAGCCTAGGATTGCGATTCCCCCGCACACGGCGTTCTCTCCGCGCTCCCGCGGCCGCACAGTACGCAGGATGTGACTGATGCCCCATGTCCTGATTGTCGATGACGAGGAGAGCATCCGAGGGTCTCTCGCCGGAATCCTTTCTGACGAAGGTTTCGACGCGAAGACGGCGAGCGACGGGACGCAAGCGCTCGCCTTTCTGCGCGAAGCGGGCCTGGATGCGCTCCCGGATCTCGTTCTCCTCGACATCGCAATGCCGGGGCGAGACGGAATCGACGTCCTGCAGGAGCTGCGCGCCACCTGGCCGGAGCTCCCCGTGGTGATGATGAGTGGCCACGGCACGATCGAGACCGCGGTTCGTGCCACCAAGCTCGGCGCGTTCGATTTCATCGAGAAGCCGCTCTCGGTAGAAAAACTCCTTCTTACGATTCAGCACGCCATCGAGCGCGCTTGTCTGGAACGTGAGAACCGGCGCCTGCGCGCAGCGGCCCTTCGCGCCCACGAGATTCTCGGCGCCTCTGAGCCTGTGCGGCGGTTGAAGGAGCAGATCGCGCTGGCGGCGCCGACGAACGGCTGGGTCCTCATCACGGGGGAGAACGGTACGGGCAAGGAACTCGTCGCGCGGCAGATCCACCTGCAGAGCAAACGGGCAGACAAGCCTTTCGTGGAGGTGAACTGCGCTGCGATTCCTGAGGAGCTGATCGAGTCCGAGCTCTTTGGCCACGAAAAGGGTGCCTTTACCGGAGCGATTGCACAAAAGCGTGGAAAGTTCGAGCTCGCCCATGAAGGCACGATCTTTCTCGACGAGATCGCCGACATGAGCCTGAAGACGCAAGCCAAGATTCTTCGCATCCTCCAGGAACACAAGTTCGAACGCGTGGGCGGCAGTGACACCATCGAGGTCGAGGTGCGTGTGATCGCCGCGACGAACAAATCGCTCGAGAAGGAGATCGCCGCGGGCCGCTTCCGCGAGGATCTCTACTACCGCCTGAACGTGATCCCGTTCCACGTCGCGCCCCTTCGCGAAAGGCGCGAGGACATTCCGATCCTCGTCACAGCCTTTGCGGCGGAATTCTGCACCGAGTCCGGAGTCAAGCCGAAGGAGGTCGCGCCGCGGGCCATGAGGTTCTTGCAGTCGTACGCCTGGCCGGGCAATGTGCGCGAGCTGCGCAATCTGATGGAGCGCCTGGTGCTCATGACACCTGGCCCACGCATTACGACCGACGACCTCCCTGAGTCGGTGCGCGGCACGGCACCGGCCGGGGGACCGAGTCTCGCGAGCCTTGAGGACGCACGACGTGCCTTCGAGCGCGAGTACATCATCAGCAAGCTGCGGGAGCACGGCGGAAACATCTCCCGCACCGCCGAGGCCATCGGACTCGCCCGGGAGAGCCTCTCGCGCAAGATGCGCCAGTACCGGATCGAAGCGCAGCGTGACTGAGAACGAGGGTTGCGAAGGGGACCCGGGCATCCGGATCTCGCGTGCCAGCACCCCGGACGCAGCGCAGATCGCCGCGATCGCGAAAGGATCCTTGCGCGAGCCCTGGTCCGCGCAGGCCTACGCGGACGAGCTCTCGCGCGGCCACGCCCGGTTGTGGGTCGCTCGTGAAGACGCGGCAAGCCGCGCGATCGTGGGCTATGTCCTCGCCCACCGCATCGCGGATGAGCTCCACGTACTGTCGGTCGCGGTGGAGCCCCTGCGGCGGCGCCGCGGCACAGCGCGGGCGCTGCTCGCCGAGGGGCTGCGCGTCGAGGCCCAAGCGGGTGCACGGGTCGCGTGGCTCGAGGTGCGGGTGGGAAGCGCGGCGGCGCGCGCGCTCTACGAGGCCTTGGGCTTCCGCGGCGTCACACTGCGAAAGCGCTACTACGCCGATGGGGAGGATGCGCTCGTCATGACGCTCGCGCTCGAAGCTGCGAAGATCGCGCTGCCGATCCGCACGCGTGCGCAAGTGGTGGATCAGCGTCGTGAGGGGCAAAACCAGCGCATTGTGCTGCGCACTCCGCAGTGGCCGGGCTTCGCACCCGGTCAGTTTCTCATGCTCTCCCCGGGTCCGCTCGGCGCCGTTCCCCGCCTCGACCCTCTGCTGCCGCGACCCATGGCGGTGTATCGGGCATCGCCCCTCGGGCAGGGCGAGGCGGATGTGGAGGTCCTCTACAAGCGAACGGGCCGCGGGACCAGGCTGCTCGCGGACGCAAGACCCGGCGAGACCGTGGGCATGGTGGGTCCCCTCGGCCACGGCTTTCCCGAGCCGGAAAGGGGCACGCGAGCCATCCTTCTAGGGGGTGGCACCGGCATCGCGTCGCTCTACGAGCTCGCCGCGCGCCTTGCCCCCGCGGGCTCGCCGCACGTCCTGCTCGGGGCGCGTAGCGCGGACGGGGTGATGGGACTCAGCGACTTTCGCGGCCTTGGCGTTGCGCTCGAGGTCGCAACGGAAGACGGCAGTCTGGGCACGCGTGGCCTCGTGACCGAGCTCTTGGCGGGCGCCCTCCGACGGGTGGGTGCGGCGACGGTCTACGCCTGTGGGCCGACGCCGATGATGCGCCGCGCGGCAGAGCTGGCCGCGCAGGCGAGCCGACCTTGTTTCGTGTCGCTCGAGAATCCGATGGCCTGCGGGTTCGGCGTTTGCCTCGGTTGCGCGGTCGCTCGGGCGGAGGGCGGCTTTCGACTCGTCTGCCGGGACGGGCCGGTCTTCGAAGCGAAAGAGATCGCCTGGGAGAAACCGGGGTGAGCGCCAAAGCGGGGGCTCCCGTCGCAGAGCGCGACGTCGAGTGCGCGATCCAGTTCGCGGGAATCTCTCTCCGCAACCCCGTGCTCACCGCCTCTGGCACCTTCGGATACGGCACGGAGTTCGCACCCTTTCTCGACCTGCGGCGGCTTGGAGGGATCGTCTCCAAGAGCGTGAGCCTCGAGCCACGGGAAGGGAATCCTCCCGCGCGAATCGCAGAAACACCGGCCGGGATGCTAAATGCCATCGGTCTCGAGAACGTCGGGGTGGATGCGTTCGTGCGCGAAAAGCTTCCGGCGTTGCCCGAGGGCGTACCCGTCATCGCAAGCGTCTTCGAGACCCAGATTGAGCGCTACGCCGAAGTATGTAAGCGTCTTACCGGCGTGGGCCGAATTGTCGGAGTCGAGATCAATGCCTCGTGCCCCCATGTGAAGGCCGGAGGGATCGAGTTCGGCCAGAGCCGCGACGGCTTGGCCGAGCTCGTGCGGGCCTGCCGCCACGCCACCACCCTCCCGCTCCTGCTCAAGCTCTCGCCCAATGTGACCTCGATTCCGGAGATGGCTCGCGTCTGTGAGGGCGAGGGCGCCGATGGCCTGTCGCTCATCAACACGCTGCAGGCGCTCGACGTGGACGTGGAGACCCGGCGGCCGCTCCTACGCAACGTCCTGGGTGGCCTTTCGGGGCCCGCCATCCGGCCCGTCGCGCTGCGCATCGTGTGGCAGGCGGCTCGGGCGGTGAAAATCCCGATCTGCGGAATCGGCGGGATCATGAGCGGGGAGGATGCGGTGAAGTTCCTGCTCTGCGGGGCTACGGCCGTGCAGGTGGGCACCGCCAACTACCTGAACCCGGCGGTCGCCGGAGAGGTGGCGGAGGGCATCCGGGCCTACGCCTCGCGCCACGGCTTCGGGCGGGTGGCCGACCTGGTAGGCGCCCTGGAGCTCTCCGGCGCCTGATCCGCGGTTGCGATCTCCCTGGAATTCGGATAGGTTACGCGCGTTTGCGCCGGGAAAAGTGGACTTTTCGTCCGCTTTTTTCGTTTCTGGGCACAGCAAGGTGTATCGGGACATCCCCCAGGAGCTTCGGATCTTGATCGAGCCCATCGTGGAAGCCCACGGGCTCGAGCTGGTGGATGCGGAGCTCGTGCGGGGTCGCGGCCGCTGGGAGTTGCGCGTGACTGTCGACACACCGTCGGGTGATGGCCAGGTGTCGATCGAGCGCTGCGCGGACGTCTCGAGGGAGATTGGGACGCACCTGGACGCGACGGACGCGATCCCGGTGCACTATCGGCTCGAGGTTTCATCGCCGGGGCTGGACCGGCGGCTGGCACGGGAGAAGGACTTCGAGGCGTCGCGCGGGCTGGTGGTCCAGATCGAGACCCGCCGGCCCCTCGACGGGCGTCGGCGGTTCCGCGGTCGCCTCGTGGCCTTCGATGCGGGGATTGCAACGGTGGCCGTGGACGGCAGGGAGATGTCGATTCCCTTCGCGGAGATCGGCAAGGCGAACAGGGTGTACGAGTTCACGCGGGCCGACTTCGCGCGGCCGCGGAGCTAGACGGAGCACACAGCATGCTCGGTTTGAAGCGCGAGATCGACCAGATCGCCAAAGACAAAGGCATCGAAAAGCGCGTCATTATCGGTGCGCTCGAAGAGGCCATGAAACAGGCCGCGCGGCGCAAGTACGGTCAAGAGAAGGAGATCGAGGCGCGCTTCAATGAGGAGCTGGGAGAGATCGAGCTCTTCGAGTTTCGAACCGTCGTCGAGAACCTCACCGATCCAGAGAACCAGATCTTGATCGCACCTGCCCGCGCGCTTGATCCGGAGGCCGAGGAGGGTGACCAGATCGGGGTGAAGCTCGACACCACCGACTTCGGCCGGATCCTCGCCCAGACCGCAAAGCAGGTGATCATCCAGCGGGTGCGCGACGCGGAGCGCGACAACGTCTACGAGGAGTACAAGGATCGCAAGGGCGAGGTCGTAAACGGGATCGTGCGCCGCTTCGAGAAGGGCGCTCTCATCGTCGACCTCGGGCGCGCCGAGGCCGTGCTCCCGCCGAAGGAGCAGGTGCCTCGGGAGAGCTACCGGCCTGGCGACCGCATCCGGGCCTATGTCCTCGACATCACAAAGGCCACCAAGGGCCCGCAGATCATCCTCTCCCGCTCCTGCACGCAAATGCTGACCAAGCTCTTCGAGCAGGAGGTGCCGGAGATCTACGAGGGGATCGTGTCGATCGTTGCCGTGGCGCGCGAACCGGGCGGGCGCTCAAAGATCGCCGTGGCCTCGCGTGACAGCGACGTCGATCCGGTCGGTGCCTGTGTCGGAATGAAGGGCAGTCGCGTCCAGGCGGTGGTGCAGGAGCTGCGTGGCGAGCGCATCGACATCGTGCCCTGGAGCCCGGACGCCGCGCGCTACGTGTGTAGCGCACTCTCCCCGGCGCAGGTCTCGAAGGTGATCATCGACGAGCAAGCGAAATCCATGGACGTGATCGTCCCCGACGACCAGCTCTCGCTCGCGATCGGTCGCAAGGGCCAGAACGTTCGCCTCGCCGTCCAGCTCACCGGCTGGCGCATCGACATCAAGAGCGAGTCGAAGATGCGCGAGGTCGCGCGCTGGCTCGCCGAGGCCGTGTCCGTGGTGGAGGGGTGCGGAGAACCCGAGGCGGAGCTCCTGTTGCAGCGCGGAATTACTTCCCTCGAGGATCTCGCAGACTGCGATGCGGAGTTCTTGTCGTCGCTGCCGGGCATCGACGACGCCGGTGCAGCGGCGATCAAGGCGCGGGCCCTCGAGCTCGCGCGCGAGAAAGCGGAACAAGAGGCCCGCGAGGCGGCGGAGCGGGCTGCCGAAGAGGCGCGTCTCGCGGCGGAGGCAGCGGCGGCTGCCGCCGCGGCAGCCGCCGCGCCGGCCGAGGCGGGTCCGAAAACGGAGTAAGAGTCCGCACGCGCGGGCAGTCGCGCCTGTGCTGCGGGGAGAGACGCAAGGCCGGGGGGGATTGGGCGACACCGGCGACGGACACTGCAAACTGAAACCGGTCGAACCGGGACAGGAAGACGAGCCGCGCGCATGGCGAAGATCAGGGCTTACAAGATCGCCGAGGAGCTGGGGATCGACCGCAATGAGCTGGTCGAGAAGGCACGCACCTTCGGCATCGATCTCAAAAGCCCGATGGCCTCGCTCGAGGATTCGGAAGTCCTCCTCCTGCGCGAGAAGCTTGGCATCGTCAAGGCTCCCGCGGAGGTCGTAGAAGAGCGCGTCGCGAGCGGGAGCGGCACGGCTGTCATCCGAAGACGCAAACGCGTCGCCCCCCCTCCGCCTCTCCCCGAACCTGCCGCTCCGCCCGTCGGCGAAAGCGCGCCCGCGCCAGCGCTGGAGGCAGCGCCGGAGCCGGTTCTGGCCGCCGACGTAGCGGCTGCACCCGAGGAGCCCACCGAGCCGGTTGTCACCGCGGAGCCCGGCGGAGAAGAAGCCGCGCGGCCGCGCAGCGGCCTGCCGGCCACGCCGCCGCCAGCCGCTGTGGGCGATGCCGAGGCCCCCGGCGGGGGGGCTGCGGGAGAGCGCAAGGGCAAGCAGCGCAAGCGTGTGCGTGAGGTCGTGAACCTGCGCGAGCAGGAGCAGATCGCACGACAGGTGGCCGGCCGGGTCGCGGTCCGTCGGCCCGTCAGCGTCGATCCTCGCTCCTTTGTCTCACCGCGACGCAAGCGCCGGGATGCCCCCGCGCCGCTGCGGCCTGCCGCCGCCGCCGCGAAGCCCACGCGACGGGCGATTCGTGTCGACGGCTCGGTCAGCGTGGCGGAGTTCGCGAAGCTGCTCGGCGTGAAGGCGCCTGAACTCCAGGGACGACTTATGGGGCTCGGCACCATGGTGGGCATCAACCAGACGATCGACCTGGAAACCGCAGCAAAGGTGGCGAGTGGCTACGGGTTCGAGGTCCAGGATGTGCGCTTCCGCGAGGAGGAGCTGCTCGGCCCCCAGGAGACCGGAGAAGAGGAGGCCGGGAACCTTGTGCCGCGGCCGCCCATCGTCACGGTGATGGGCCACGTCGATCACGGCAAGACCTCGCTCCTCGACGCCCTGCGCGAGACCAATGTGGTTGCCGGAGAGGCGGGGGGAATCACCCAACACATCGGTGCGTACCAAGTCTCGACCGGTGGGCGCAAGCTCACCTTCATCGATACGCCGGGCCACGAGGCCTTTACCATGATGCGCGCCCGCGGCGCCCAGGTGACGGACATCGTGGTGCTCGTGGTCGCCGCGACCGAAGGAATCATGCCGCAGACGGTCGAGGCAATCGATCACGCCAAAGCGGCGGACGTTCCGATCATCGTCGCTGTCAACAAGATCGATCTGCCCGACGCGAACCCGCAGCTCACGCGCCAGCGTCTCATGGAGCACGGACTCGTGCCCGAGGAGTTCGGTGGTGAGACGATCTGCGTCAACATCTCTGCGCTCAAGCGGACGGGGCTCGAGCAGCTCCTCGAAATGATCCACCTCCAGGCGGAGGTGCTCGAGCTGCGCGCCGACCCGGCGCGACGCGCCACCGGCGTCGTGCTCGAGGCGGAGCTCGATCGCGGACGTGGACCCGTGGCGACCGTGCTCGTACAGGACGGGACCCTGCGCCGGGGCGATGTGCTCGTGGTCGGAACTGGCTTTGGGCGGGTGCGCCTCATGCAGAACGAGTTCGGACAGAGACTCGAGGAGGCGGGACCGGCAACGCCCGCCCAGGTGGTGGGACTCTCCGCAGTGCCCGAAGCCGGCCAGGTCTTCCATGTCGTCGAGAACGAAAGGGTCGGCAAGGACATCGTGGAGCACCGGATCGCGGAGCTGCGCGGCCGGCCTAGCGAAGTGCGACCCCGGCTCTCGCTCGAAGACTTCTTCGCCCAGTCGCAAGATGGCGGCGTGAAGGAGCTCGCCATCGTTCTCAAGGCGGACGTGCAAGGCTCCCTCGAGGCCGTCCGCGACGCTCTCATCAAGCTCAGCACCGACGCCGTAAAGGTCGACGTCATTCACACCGGTGTCGGCGGCATCACCGAAAGCGACGTGATGCTCGCGAAGGCCAGCAACGCCATCGTGATCGGGTTCCATGTGCGCCCGGACCCCGCCGCCCGCCGCGCGGCCGAGGGGCAGGGCGTTGATCTGCGCCTCTACCAGATCATTTACGAGGCCACCGACGACGTGCGCCGCGCCATGGCGGGGCTGCTCCCACCGACCGTGAAGGAGGTGGTGCTCGGGCGAGCGGAGGTACGGCGCACCTTCAGCGTGCCGAAGGTGGGTACGATCGGCGGTTCGTACGTCCTCGAAGGTCTGGTGCGGCGCGGTGCGCTTTGCCGCTTGGTCCGCGATGGCGTTCAAATCTACGAGGGTCGAATCGGCTCGCTCAAGCGCTTCAAGGACGACGCCCGCGAGGTTTTGACGGGCTTCGAGTGCGGCATCGGCATCGACGGATACAACGACCTCAAGGTCGGAGACGTGATCGAGGTCTACGCCCGCGAGGAGCAGCCGGCGACTCTCTAATGATTGTGGGCGTCGCGATCGTTGAGCTCCACGTCCACGGTTCTCAATCTCTCAAGGAGAAGCGCGGGGTGGTGCGCAGCGTGATCCAGCGCGTGCGCAACCGCTTCGCCGTTTCTGTGGCGGAGGTGGGCGGTCAGGACACCTGGCAGCGCGCGCAGATCGGCATGACCACGGTGGGCAGCGACGCACGCAGTGTGCGCGCTGCGCTGGATCGGGCAGTTCATTTCATCGAAACTCTCGGCCTGGCCGAGGTGACGGACTCCGACGTAGACGTGCTGACCGTTCCCCATCGTGGATTTGAGCCGGAACCTTCCGGAGGCGGGTCGGAACCTGGCGAAGACGGCAGGGCTAGATGAGTCGCCGAACCGAGCGCCTCGCGGAGCAGCTTCGCGGCGAACTCGCTCGCCTCTTGCATGAGGAGACTCAAGACCCGCGAATTCGTCTCGTGACGCTGACTCGCGTCGACGTCGCACCCGACCTCGCGCGTGCCGATATTTTCTGGAGTGCTGTCGAGACCCCGAACTCACCTTCCCTGGATGCGACGGCGACGGGCCTGGAAAGCGCCGCTCCGTTCCTGCGTCACCGCCTGGCCGAGCAGATCCAGCTCCGCCGCACGCCGGAGCTGCACTTTCATCATGACCCTTCCCTCGCCCTCGGTGATCGGACACTCGCGATTCTGCGCGAGCTACGCGATGAGAAGGCCCGGGAATAGCCGCGCCCCGCTGGGGTGCGCCGAGCACAGTCGAGGCGAGGCCCGCGTGCACGGCTCTTGGGCTTGCAGATGAGGGCCGAGATGCCCGGGCCGAGCGGATTTCTGGCGGTCGACAAGCCGACCGGCTGGACCTCCCATGACGTGGTGGATGCGGCCCGCGGCTGGCTCCAAACCCGCCGCGTCGGTCACCTGGGCACCCTCGACCCGCTCGCGACCGGGGTCCTGCCACTGGCGGTGCGAGAAGCCACCAAGCTCGTGCCCTTTCTCATGGGTGGGAGCAAGCGCTACCACGCGGTGATCCACCTTGGTGTCGAGACCGAGACGCTCGACGCGGAGGGTCGAGTGCTCCGCCGCCACGCCGGTCCGCTGCCCGAGGGGGGCGTGGTCCAGAAGGCGCTCTCCGCCTTCGAAGGCGAAATCCTCCAAACCCCACCGATGTTCAGCGCCGTGAAGCGCCGCGGCGTGCCGCTCCACCGCCTGGCGCGCCAGGGACTCAAGGTCGAGCGCGCGTCGCGCCGGGTTCGGGTGGACCGGATCCTATGCCTGGACGCCAGACTCCCGCGCCTCGAGCTCGAAATCGATTGCTCTTCGGGCACCTACATCCGCGCACTCGCCGCCGACCTCGGTACGCTCCTGGGCTGCGGTGCCCACCTGGCGGCGCTCCGCCGCCTCGCAAGTGGACCCTTCTCTCTCGAGCACGCCCACGAGCCGCAGGAGCTTGCGGCGCTTGCGCCGCCGGAAGTGGCGGCGCACATGATTCCCCCGGCGGCCGCCCTCGGCTTTCCTGTGCTGCGCCTCGCCTGCGCCGAGGCCCGTCGGGTCGCCCACGGTGGTGAAATTCCCGCTCCCCCCGGGCTCACCTCGACCGGGGCGAAGATCGCTGCCCTCGATCCCGAGGGCGCCCTCCTAGCTGTGCTCGAGCTTCGCGCCAATCGCGCGCTGCGGGCGCTGCGCGTGGTCGGGTCTTGGCCGCGGGTTGCCCCGAACACCCCCCTCTGTTAAACCTCTCGCGCACTTGGAG
>DAIOWK010000072.1:0-13315 GCA_036758525.1 Myxococcota bacterium | reverse complement strand
GGCGTGAAGATCAAGTTGTGAGGGGATCATGGACACACTCGTTCCCACGCTCCGCGTGGGAACGCGAGCCCGGACGCTCCGCGTCCTTGCGAGACTCTCCACCCAGGTATGGCTGATCTGCGACGGAGCGTGGTAACGAGGTGATGATGTACAACGATTCCGACTTCCAACTTTCGCGCCGTGGTGCCATCCGAGTCGGAGCGCTCGTAGCGGCCGGCGCCTGGAGCGCCACGGCCTTGTCCCTGCGCATCCCCTGGTGGCGCAGCCGATCGAGGACGCGCCGCCGCGCCACGACCGTGAGCCAGGCCGCCGGGCTCTGCGGCGGGCCGTCGCGCGGCCAGCGCTCAAGCGCCGCCGTCACCGCGTCTTGGAACGCGTCCTCGGCCAGTTCGAAGTCCCCGAAACTCGCGATCAGCGAGGCGAGCACGAGGCCGGCCTCGCCCCGAACAATCGCGTCGAGCGACTCGCGGCTCACCTCGGGACTCATCCGGCTGCAGCCTACGGCGCGCCGCGCGCGCCAGCCATCAGCGAGGCGCGCCGAACTCCGGTCGCACCTCCACCGTGCCGATCCGCACGATCGGGCAGCGCCGCGCCCAGCCGAGTGCCTCGTCTAGGTCGGCGCACTCCAGCACGATGAGCCCGCCGAGGATCTCCTTGGTTTCGGCGAAGGGACCGTCGGTGACCAGCACGTCGGTGCCCTTCAGCCGCAACGAAGTGGCCGCTTCCACGCCAGCGAGCCGGAGGCTTGTGCGGAAGACGCCGGCGCTCTCGAGTTCCTTGCGCCAGGCAAGCATGTCGGTGAGCGTCTCCTTGAGCCGGACCTCGCGTTCGGAGGCCGGCACCAATTCCAGCGGCGGATTGTAAAAGAGCAGTGCGTATTGCATGAGTCTCTCCTCCGGCGTGCGACCTACTACGCCATCGCCGTCTTGAACGAAGGGCGCGCCAGGAGCGCCCGGTAGTAGCGCAGAGTTCTGGGCCAGCGCGTTGCATCGATCTCGATGCCCGCGAAGGACAGGTTCCCGAACTGGGCGCCGAGCGCCGCGTCCGCGATGCTGAAGCGCTCGAGCACGGTGTCGCGCTCGCCGGGGATTTGAGACTCGAGGTAGTCCAGCACCGGCGGTAATGTGCACTCGAGTAGTTCCTTGACCCGCGACTCGTCCGTTGGCTGCCGCAGGACGTGCGTCTTCACGAAGCGCTCGAAGAAGACCGCGCCCATGGTCTCGCCCATCCTGGTGTCCGCGTACCCCTCGAGGAAGAGCGCCTTCGCGAGCTGGGGGGGATCGTCCGGGTAGAGTGCTGGAAAGGGGTACTTCTTCTCGAGATAGGCGCAGATCACCGAGGAGTCGGGAACAACTGTCTCTCCGTCCCGAAGGACCGGGATCTTGCCCATGGGGTGGAGCGCCAGCAAGTCGGGGGTCTTGGGAATAGGGACCAAGTTCTCGGTCTCGTACGGGATGCACTTCTCTTCGAGGACTACGCGAGCCTTGCGGAAGAAGGCGGACGGCGTGGCGCCATAAAGCTTCATACTGCCTCCTGGGTACGGGGCGGGTGCCCTCTACAGGGACGACGGACGAGGAGGGACGATAACGACATCCGGATTCGAGCGGTCCCTCGGTAGGGAGATGCTGTAGGGCCTCGCAGACGCGTGGCCCGGAGCGTTCGGGCTAGAGCGCGCGTCGTCGATGTAGCTTGAACCGGTCCGACCAGGTGATCGGAAGGCACCCTTCGGGGTATAACCTCGCCGTGCCGACAAGCGCGGTTCCCGACCTCCCGCCCTACGACCCGCAGCGCATCCTCGCGGCTCCCTTCCCGGAGCGCGTGCGGCTTGTGTGCCGCAGCTGGGCGTCGCAGGTCCACCCCAACCCCCTCATCGTGATGGTGATGTACTGGGTGAAGTATCTGCTGCTCTTCGTTGGCGGCTGGGCCTTCTTTGTCTCCTTCTCCGCCGGATACGCTGGCTTCGCTTCGCCGGGCGGATGGGCGTTCACGACGGTCGCGTTCCAGAAGGCGATCCTGTGGGCGATTTTCTACGAGCTGGCCGGCTTCGGCTGCGGCTCGGGGCCGATGAACGCCCGCTTCTGGCCGCCGATCGGCGGCTTCCTCCACTTCCTGCGGCCGGGCACGACGAAGCTTCCGCTGTTCCCGGGCGTCCCCGTGGTTGGCGGGATCCGCCGCACGAGGCTCGATGCGGCCCTCTACGTCGCGAACCAGCTGTTCCTCGTGCGCGCGCTGGTGGCGCCTGAAGTCACACCGGCGCTCTTGCTGCCGTCCTTCGTCCTGATCCCGCTGCTGGGCGTCACGGACAAGACGCTCTTCCTTGCCGCGCGCGCCGAGCACTACTACGTGGCGCTCGTCTGCCTGACCGTGGCAAGCCACGACGCTCTATGGATCTCGGCGTGCAAAGTCCTGTGGGCCGCCATCTGGTTTTGGGCGGCGACCTCGAAGCTCAACAACCATTTCCCTTCGGTCATTATGGTGATGATGAACAACGGGCCCTTCTTCCCGAAGTGGCTAAAAAAGCGGCTCTTCATCGCCTACCCCGATGACCTGCGTCCCTCCGCCCTCGCTGTCGCGATGGCACGCATGGGAACACTGACCGAGTACATGATCCCGGTGGTACTCGTTACGAGCCAGAGCCCTCTACTCACCGGCGCGACGCTCGTTGTAATGTGCTGTTTCCACGGTTTCATTGCTCTGAACAACCCGAGCGGCATGCCGATCGAGTGGAACATCCTGATGGTCTACGGTGGCGTCTTCTTGTTCGGCTTCCACCCCGAAGCGAGCATGCTCGAGGTGGGTCGGATGCCAGCGCTCGCCGTCTTCCTCTTTTTCTGCCTCTTCGTCATCCCCTGCTTCGGCAACTTCGTGCCCTCGCGCGTCTCGTTCCTGCTTTCAATGCGCTATTACGCCGGCAACTGGGCCTATAACATCTGGCTCGTTCGCCGGGACAGCACGCAAAAGCTGACGAAGCTCACCAAGGCTGCGGGAACGATGCGCGAGCAGCTCGAGAAGATGCTTCCCGACGCGACGGCGGTGGAGACCGCGCTCGCTCTGTCCCTCTCGCACCGCTTCATGCACCTCGAGGGCCGGCCGCTGCTCGACGCGCTCCCCCGCGCGGTGGACGATATCGACGACTACGAGTGGATGGATGGTGAGGTCTTGGGCGGGATGGTCCTCGGCTGGAACTTCGGTGACGGGCACCTAAACGGCATGCAGCTCTTGGACGGCGTGCAGGCGCAGTGCGGATTCGAGCCGGGCGAGCTCCGCGTGGTGATAGTCGAAGCCCAGCCCCTCTTCGGACGTACGATGCGGTGGAAGATCCTCGACGCGGCGAGCGGATTGCTCGAGCAGGGGAAGACCGAAATCGCATCGATGCGAGGACTCCAGCCTTGGCCAACCGGGGAGCGCGCAGCCTCTCTCCTACGCAGGCGGCCGAGCGCGACCGCCTGAGGCGGCGCGAGGATGGCGGAACACAACCCGGATGCGGTCGTGGTTGGCTCGGGCCCGAACGGGCTCGCGGCCGCAATCGCGCTGGCGCGAGGGGGCGCCTCGGTGCTCGTCGTCGAGGCCGAACACGAAGTGGGCGGTGGGACGCGCAGCGCCGAGCTCACGCTCCCCGGATTTACCCACGACGTCTGCTCCGCCGTACACCCGTTCGGGGTCCTGTCCCCCTTCTTCCGCGAGCTCCCCCTCGCCGAGCACGGCCTGGTCTGGCTGCGGCCGAGCGCCTCCGTCGCGCACCCGATGCCCGACGGACCCACGGTGATGCTTTATCGCTCGCTGGAGCGGACGGCAGGAGGATTGGCTCGCGACGGCCCTGCCTGGGCTCGGCTGGTGGGCCCCTTCCTCAAGGATCCACAGGCGCTGCTCGTCGACGCGATGGCGCCGCTGCGCCTTCCTGCGCATCCGATCACGATGCTGCGCTTCGGGCTGCGCGCTGCGCTTTCGGCGAATCGGCTCGCGCGCTTGTGCTTCCGAGAGGAGCCGGCCCGCGCTCTCTTTGCCGGCTGCGCGGCGCACTCGGTGCTGCCACTCACGCAGCCCCTCACTGCGGCGCTGGGCGTGTTGTTTGCGATCACCGCCCACGTGGAGGACTGGCCCGTCGCCCAAGGCGGGTCGCACGCGATCACGCGTGCTCTCGCCTCCTACCTGCAGAGCCTCGGCGGCCGCATCGAGACGGGCTGCCGAATCGAGCACCTGAGCCAGCTCCCGGACGCACGGGTCATCCTCTTCGATACCTCCCCCGAGCAGCTCGCACGGATCGCCGGCGAAGCCCTGCCGGCCGGCTACCGCCGCCGGCTCGCCCGCTACCGCTACGGGCCAGGGGTATTCAAGCTCGATTGGGCGCTCGATGGGTCGATCCCCTGGCAGGACCCGGAATGCCGTGAGGCGTCGACGGTGCACCTAGGCGGCACGCTCGAGGAGCTGTGCGCCTCCGAGCGCGACATGTACCGCGGCCGCCACAGCGAGCGGCCGTTCCTGATCCTCTGCCAGCAGAGCGAGGTGGACGCCTCGCGTGCTCCCAAGGGCCGGCACACGGGATACGCCTACTGCCACGTTCCGCACGGCTCGACCGTCGACATGAGCGACGCGATCGAGCGTCAGGTCGAGCGCTTCGCGCCCGGCTTCCGCGAGCGCATCCTCGCCCGCCATGCGATGAACACCGCGGACTTCGAACGCTACAACCCGAACTACCGGGGCGGAGCCATCACCGGCGGGATCGCCGATGCCTTTCAGCTCTGGAATCGCCCGGTCACGCGCCTCGATCCCTATTCCACACCGAACCCACGGCTTTTCATCTGCTCAGCGGCCACGCCGCCCGGGGGAGGCGTGCACGGACAATGCGGCTACTGGGCGGCTCGCTCGGCCCTCAGGCGACTCGGGATGCGCTGACTCACCCTCCGCCCAGTCGATCCAAGGACAAGTCGGCCCGAGTTGCTCCTCTCGGGCCGGCCTCGTTCCAGGTAGCGCGGAGGTGTGAGGCGGTGGTTGGGCAAAGGTGGGGGTGAGTCGAGGTATCGCCAGCAGTCGGCGGTGTAAATCGCCGGCCCGCGATCGTGCTCTGCTGCGGCCTCCGGAAGCGCAACGTGCCGAGCACTAGGCCAAAAGTATCGGTCGGGGGCGCGCGGCGCCGGCGTGTCAACCCACCTCGCGACCGCTGAAAAACGCGACCATCGGGCGCATCGCCGCCTCGTCGTCCTGCGCCCGCCACGCCGAGAGCAGTCCGGCGCCCATCGGGTCCGGCGCCACGCGCAACGGAGCGGAGTCGTCGAGGATGGCGTCGGCGATCGCGGAAGCCGCGCGCTCGGCCGGAGTCGACGCGGACGCAGAGTTGCGCCGCGCACGGTAGACACGCTCGGCCATCTCTGTGTAGCCCGCGCACCCCGCAGCCTCCGGCAGGTGATCCGAGCGCGCGAACATGTCGGTGGCGATCGCGCCGGGAAGAATCTCGAGCACGCGGATGCCGAAGGGCGCGAGCTCTGTGCGCAACGACTCTCCGAGCGCGGAGACGGCTGCCTTGCTCGCGCGGTAGCCGGCAAAGAACGGCATCGGAACGAGCACAGAAGCAGAACCGACATTGCAGATGACGCCACCCGCGGCACGCAGCTTCGGGATCGCGCGGCGCGTAACCTCGAGGAGGCCAAAGAGATTGGTCTCAAAGACCGTGCGCCACTCCTCGAGCGGCGCGTGCTCGACGGGGAGCTGCGAGCCGTCAAGTCCAGCGTTGTTGACAAGCACGCGCAAGCCGTCGGGGAGTTCGATGGTCTCGGAGCGCGTCACGTCGAGGCGCAGGATCCGGACCTTCGCCCCGGCGAGAGCGGCCCGCCCCGCGAGCCCGGCGCCGTCCTCCGGCTCGCGCATCGAGGCCCACACCTCAAAGCCGCGGCACGCGAGCTCGAGTGCGATGGCGCTCCCGATGCCGCGGCTCGCGCCCGTTACGAAGGCGATGCCTTCCGCCTGCATGCTCTCCTCCATTCTCGTTCACCCAGGGCAGTGTGGGCGATGGAAGCCACTTCCGGAAGCAACCACTAAGCGCGTCCCAAGCGGATCATTCCGGGGCGGCTCGCCGCGTCGAGCGCGGCGCGCTCGCTCTTGGTCAACGCGGCGAAGCGCGGCGCCGGGATTCCCCGTACGAGGCCGGCACTGCGCTCGAGCCAGCCGCCTCCGCCTTCCAGCCCGAGGAACGCCGCGATCGCGTACAGGACGTCTTTTGGCTTCGCGACTAGGTCTTCGAACTGCACTGCCAGGAAACGCGCGGGATCCGCGTGTGCCAGAGCGTCCGTGCCACGTATCACCTGGTCGCTCCAGTACCGACCGAAGGCTTCGACGGGCGGGCGTGAGGCGAGGATCTGCGAGATCGGATCGTCGCGGCGTGGTGGGGCGGTGAGATCGAAGGCACCGAGCTCGGACGGGCGACGGCCTGAGGCAACCGGCGCGTCGTACATGAGCGAGATCGGTACACGATAGGCGTGGTGCTCACGCATCGAGAGCGCAGCCTCGCGTCCGTCGCGGTGGATGTGCACGACGCGGGCGTCCGGAAAGAACGCGTACAGCGACGCGAGGTAATCGATCGATGAGCCGGAGCGCTCGATCCAGCAGCGGCGGCCGCTGCGCGCGGCAAGCCAGTCGAACAGCGCCCGGTAGTGCTCACGGAGTGGCTGCTCGGGAAGCCGCTGCGCGAAGGTGACGACCTCCTCGAAGAGCCTGTCCGGGTCGTCCGCGAGGCGCGGCAGCATCGAGACGAGGATCCACGGCATGGTGTCGCCGCGTGCAAAGCGGCCGCGGCCGAACGGATAGCTGACCTCCTCAACGAAATAGCCGCGTCGTAGCACGGCGTCGATCACGGGTTGTGGGCGCGAGATCAGCTCGGTGAAATCGTCGGCAGTGACGGAACCCCCGGCGAAGCGGCGACTCCAATCGAGCCCCGTAAAGAACTCGAAGATCGAACAGACGTCGGGGTGCTCGGCGAGCATGCGCGACAGGAGCGTCGAGCCGCAGCGACCCGTGCCGACGATGAAGCGTGCGATGGGCGTGCTCACGGCGCCCCCTGGGTTACCCTGGCGCACGCCCGCGCGCAATTGGAGGCCCGCACCGCGTGAACGATCCCGACGATCCGCGACTCGCCTCGGGAGCGGTGTGGCGCGACCTCCTCGCGGCGCTTGCGCGCGCCGAGCAACGCGTTCTTGGGCCGGGCGCGCCGGCCCTGCCGCGCGATCGCGCCGAAGGCTTCCGCCACCTGCTGCGCTTCCTCGTCGCCGGCCATCTGCTCTGCGTCGAGCACGCCGACCCCGACGTTCCGCGTTTCGCCCGCATGGTAGATCCTGCCTGGCCGTGGGGCCTCGACATGCCCGACTGCCTGTATCTGTTTGCGGCTCTGCGCGGCGACGCAGTCTACCGCGTGTGGGGGACCCGAGGCACGGCGAAGCACATCGACTTCCAGGTAAACTGGGGACATTTCGCGCTCGGAGACATCGCAGCGTGGGGAACGGTGTCATCGGCCAGCGATCTCGAGCTCGACTTCGCGGCGGACGGCACCTTCGAGCTCTGGCTCGGTGGGCCGGCGCGGCCGCGCAACTGGCTGCCGTTCGCGCCCAACGCGGAGTTCCTATTGGTGCGACAGTACTTCGCGGACTGGGAGCGCGAGCGACCAGGCGATTTCGCGATAGAACGCGTCGGCGCAGACGGGGCGCCGCCAGCGCTGCGTAGCGACCAGATCGCCGCGCGCCTCGACCGGCTCGTCACCTGGCTCGACCGAGGCGGGGCACTCTGGGAGCGCATGAGTCGCGGATTCGTGGAAGGGATGGCACCGAATTCGTTGCTGGTGACGCGACCCGAAGACAGCAATCAGCGCGCCGGCCTGCGCGGCCAGGCCTATGGCATCGGGAACTTCCAGTGCGCGGCCGGCGAGGCGGTGATCGTACGTTTCAATCCGCCCCGCTGTCGGCACTGGAGCGTGTCGCTCGCGAACTGGTGGTGGGAAAGCCTAGACTTCGGGAATCGCCAGACTTCCCTCAACGCCCACCAGGCGCGGCTCGACGCCGACGGCGCCTTCCGGGGCGTGATCGCGCACGTCGACCCGGGTATCCCGAACTGGCTCGACACCGCGGGACACCAGCGCGGCACGCTCGCAATCCGCTTCCTGCTCGCGGATGAAGCGCCGAAGGTCGAGCTCGAGCGCGTGACGCTGGGGGAGCTTGCGGCGGCGCTGCCGCTCTCCACGCCGCGCCTCGCGCCTGCCGAGCGGGCGGCCCAGCTCGAGCAGCGCCGCGACGCCGTGCGGCGCCGCTACCGCGGATAGCGCGCGTGGAGCGGATCCGTTGCACCGTCGAAGGTGGAATTGCGCTCGTGCGCATGGACGACGGCAAGGTGAACGCAATCGAGTCCGGCTGGTGCGCTGAGTTGGGGGCTGCCCTCGACCGAGTTGAGGCAGATCGCGACACCACGGCGCTCTTGCTGTTTGGGCGGCCAGGCTGCTTCTCCGCAGGCCTCGACCACAAGCTCTTGCCGAGGCTCGCGCCCACGGAGCTTCGTGCCACCACGCAGGCGTTTGTCACGACAATGGAACGCGTCTTCCTGTTCCCGATACCAGTGCTGGCGGCCTCCGCGGGCCACGCGCTGGCCGGCGGCCTGATGCTCTATCTGGCCTCGGACCTGCGGTTTGCGCTCGACGACGCCGACTCGCGGTACGGGCTCCCCGAAGTCTCGCAGGGCATCCCGCTCATCGGACCGACTGCGGCGATCTGTGGCGCCGCCATCCCGCCGATGCGACATACGGAGCTGCTCTTGCACGGCCGCCGGCTCAAGGCGCGGGAGGCGTTCGAGTGGGGTCTTGTGCACGAACTCGCTGCCTCAAGGGAGGCGCTCGAGGCACGCGCCCTCGAGCGCGCGAGCGAGTTGCGCGGGCTCGACCTCACTGCCCATCGCGCCACGAAGCGCGCGCTGCGCGCGCCGCTACTCGAAGCGGCACGCGCGTCCGCGCAGGGAGTCCTCAGCGACATCCCGAAGGGCAATCCCTTCAGCGAGCCTAGGCGCTCCCCATGATCCGCGCGGAGGGCGCACCGGTCACGCCATGCCTCGCGTCACCCGCCAGGCCGTGCGAAGCGTGACCGGTGGTCCTGTCTCCTCCGAAAGTGCCTTCCGTCATCGTTCAAGCCAACGCTTCAGTTTCTTCAAGAGTGCGCTACTGAACAAATGAAGGAGCCACACCGATGCCCCGCACAGTCAAGTATTTCTTCGCCTTCCCGTCACCGTTTGCTGCACTTGCAGACACTCGAATCGACGACCTGGTCGCCAGAGCCGGTGCTGCGCTTGAGCCGATTCCCATCGTGCCACCGCAGCAGCCGGGACCAACCGGACTCGCGGGGCAACTCGCTGAGTTCAAGCTGAGCTATCTACTCGAAGACGCGGCGCGGTGGGCCAAGCAGCTTGGCGTGCCGTGGAACCCGCCAGAAAACCTCACCGTCGACGGCACGGATGCTGCCGCTGGATACTACTTTGCCCGCGCGCAGGGCAAGGAGCGCGGCTATCGCAATGCGGTCTTCCGTGCCCGATGGAGCGAGGGTCGCAACATCGATGACCATGCGGTACTCGCCGACTGCGCTACGAAGGCGCGTTTGTCGCGCGATGCGTTTCTCGACGCGCTGCGCACGAAGCAGTACCACGAGGAAGTGCCCAAGGCGCTCATACGTTGTATGGAGGAACGCATCTTCGGCGTCCCCATCTTCGTCGTCGACGGCAAGCGCTTCTGGGGCAACGATCGCCTCGACGTTCTCGCTGAGGCATTGCGCACTGGTGCATAGGGTAGCCGAGCAGGGGCTAGACAGTCCGCCATGAGGGGTCTCTATCCGGGAATCGAGCCTTACGAGCATGGAATGCTGGACGTCAGTGATGGGGACCTCGTGTATTGGGAGAAGTGCGGCAATCCACGCGGTAAGCCGGCGATTGTCTTGCACGGTGGTCCAGGTTCGGGATGCTCGGATTGGCACCGCAGGCTGTTCGATCCCAGCGCGTATTGCCTCGTGCTCTTCGATCAGCGGGGCTGCGGACGGAGCGTACCTCACGCGAGCACGCCTGATGCGGACCTCACGAGCAACAACCTCCCAAACCTCATCAGCGACATTGAGCGGTTGCGTCAATACCTGGCTGTCGACAGATGGTTGGTGTTTGGGGGATCCTGGGGCAGCACGCTGGCGCTCGCTTATGCGGAGAGGAATCCGAAGCGAGTCACGGAGATTATTTTGTGCGGCGTCACCACCGGGCGCCGCAAGGAGTTTGACTGGCTATTCCGGGGCGGTGTGGCTGTCCTGTTCCCGGAAGAGTGGGACCGTTTGCGCGCGGCTGTACCCGCGGCGGAGCGAGACGACGATATTGTCGAAGCCTACCACCGGATGTTGCACGATCCTGACGCTCGCGTTCGCGAGCGCGCCGCCGTGGCGTGGTGTACATGGGAATCCGCCACACCCGCCTGGCCCCCCACTCACGGATTGTCTCCCCGGTTCAGCGATCCCGCTTTTGCAATGGCGTATGCGCGTCTCGTGACTCACTACGTCCGGCACGACGCGTGGCTTGAGGATGGGTGCTTACTTCGCGACGCGGGCTCGCTGGCCGATATTCCCGGGGTCATGGTGAATGGACGCTTTGATCTTCAAGCACCCATCGGCTGGGCGTGGGACCTTCACGGCGTCTGGGGGCGCGCCGAACTCGTAATCGTTGATCAGGCAGGGCACGACGCCTCGAACGCAGCCATCACCCGAGAGTTGATCCGAGCAACCGACCAATTCGCAATGCGGTGACCGAGGTCACCGCGGGAGCCCGCCTCGGTGCGACGCCCCCCCGTGGCCCTTATCCCACAAGTGGTGACGGATTGGTCAATCAAAGGAAACTGTGGGGAGGGATGAGCTTCGCGCGATTCACGCCGCCATTCTCGCCGGAAGACATCGCCTAGATCGTCAGCCTACTCAAAAGCGAGAGTCATGCAGGACCAACAATCGGGGAGAACACCCCGGGTTTTCTCCACATGCAGACTCCCAGCGCGATCATCCAAAGGAGCAGCAGCGAACTGGAAGGCATGCTGATCGCCATTTCCGATTCAGAAAATCCGGAATACGCCATCATGATCCCGGCGATTGCCGTGGGAGCGCCGCCTACGATTGCGAGGAAGCCCAGCCATCTCGGGAGGCGTGAGTCCCTGATCAACGCAAGTCCATACACCAATACGGTGAGACCAAGGAACAAGCTCGTCATACTCGCGAGTCCCACCTCGATCTGTCTAACGGCAAATGCGACCTGGAACAACACTTCCTTTTCCCGCCCCTCGGCCGACGCCCAGCTGTCTACCATTGCCTTTAGTGCGACTCCATCAACGGCTTGCAGCGCGGCGGCTACGGCCAGGCTCGCTGCAGCGCCGACTGTCCCCAAAGTGGCTTCAACATCAGCGGGACCACCCGCTAGCCCCCCGGAGAGCAGCGCGAGAGCGGCAACCATGAGAGCGATGCCAGAGAGTTGCATCAGGTGAGTGGCGATCCACTTGTGGTCGGCCGCGTACTCCGCGAAAGCTGCAAGCGGCACATTGGGATCGGCATTCATCGGGTGGAGATACGTACCTGCGAGCAGTAGGAGCGCGCCGGTGATTGCGAAGATTGGAGCGAGCGTACTGCCGCGAATCCTTTCCATGACTGCCTTTCAGGAAACGGCGCCTGTGCAAAGAGGACCCAAGCAACGCGTGAAATGCCTTCCTTGGGCAAGCCTATCGCCTCATCGTATAAAAGGCCGCATCCGAGACAGATCCAACGTTCTAGCGCGTCGTCGACTATCGTGGCCTCCATTTGTTGAACCGGCCACACTGAGTCAAACCGAGACCGTGGGGCTCCATATGCGATGCATCACTCCTACCGCGGATCTCCCCCTAAGCCGTCGCCTACCCTTCGTCCCGCCCCGGGTAGACGGGCGCGCCGGCCAGAGTGCCGGAGCTGGACCGTCCTGCCTGGCGCTTAGCGCCTGGTGCATGGCTGCGCAGGAGTCGGTGGTGGGCCAGGCGGCGGCGGGTCGTGGCGGTGGCGAGGTGGACGGCCGAAAGTGTGCCTGCCAATGGCGGTCGGCCCGGAGCGGGGCGAGAATGCAGCGAGCGGGGAGGGAACGCGCGTGCCGCTCATCGCAAGCAGGCCGGAGCAGCGAGTGACGACGTGGCGAAGAGTCTGGCTCCCGCCGCTCCTCGTCCTCCTTGGCCTCTCTGTCGCGCTTTTCGCGGCGAGCACATGGCTGGACCGCCTCCTTGCCCCGGGCTCGCTGCCTTCCCTGTGGCGAGTTCTCATCTATCCCCCAAACGACGCCGCAATCCAAACCCTTTCAACCGCCGGACAGACGGTCGCGGCCGTTTTGGCAATCGCGATCACAGTGGTCGCCATCGTCGTCGAGCTCGCCGCCAACCGCTACACGCCCCGCATCACCGAAATGTTCATCCGAGACCCGATCACGCAAGCAGTCATGGCTCTTTTCATCGTCACAACCGTTCTTTGTCTCTGGGTAGCGTGGGCGTATGCAGAGCCAACAACCGGCGCGTCTCCGATCCCACACGCCGGCTTCGCTCTCGTGATGCTGCTCCTGACAATCTGTCTGATCGTCCTTCTTCCGTACTTCGTGTTTGTATTTGCCTTTTTGGAACCCGAGCGGGTGATCGACCGTATCCGCTCTCAGACGCTCGAATCCGTTCTCAGCCCCGGCAGGCGGTCCATTTCGGCGCGCCAGGCTGGGGCCATCAGGAACATCGAGCAGCTCACCGACGTTGCTCTCACTTCGCTCGAGAACCGGGACAAGACGATCGCGATGGCGGCAGTCGATGCGCTCCAGGGCATCGCCCTCGATTTCCAGCCGGCGCGCGACTTCCTCACCCCCGATTGGTTTGCAGTTACCGGCCACCTGGCGCGGGACCCCGATTTCGTTGCGATGTCCGAAGGGCTTCTCGCGAGCGTCTCGCAGCGGCAGATCTGGCTCGAGCTCAAGGTGGTGAAGCAGTTTCTTACGATCTTCAACGAGGCCCTGAACGGGTCGCGCGACGTCGACTCTCTGATCGGCATCCGCGCACGCGGGATAGCGGCAGAGGCGCTAGCGCGCAGATCGCTCGACCTCTTCGACCTTATGGTGCGCTTCTTCAACAGCTGTCTGCGCGCAGCGATCAACGCGCGCGACGTCCGCACCGCGTACTACACAGTGCACCAGTATCGGATGGTGGCCGAACACGCACTGACGGAAGGCGCACCAGACCGCGCTGTTGCCATCTCGAAGTACCTCCGTTTCTACGGACATGTCTCCTATCAGG
>DAIOWK010000071.1:0-13334 GCA_036758525.1 Myxococcota bacterium | reverse complement strand
GGAATGCCCACGAAGGTGGAGCAGGGCGATCTCTTGCTTGCCCTCTTCGGGCGCAATTCCGACAGCCCGATGCCCGTGATCGCGGCCGCGACGCCGGGCGACTGCTTCTACTCCGCGCTTGAAGCGTTCCGGCTGGCGGTCAAGTACATGACCCCCGTCGTGCTGCTCTCGGACGGCTTCCTCGCCAACAGCGCCGAGCCTTGGCGAATCCCAGAGGTGGAGACGCTTGCGCGGGCCCCGTTTCAGAATTCGACACCGTCCGGGGACGGGCCCTTCCAGCCATACCTGCGCAATCCGGACACACTGGCCCGGGGCTGGGCGGTGCCGGGGACGGCGGGGCTCGAGCACCGGGTGGGCGGCCTCGAGAAGGAGGAGGTGTCGGGGAATATCTCCTACGCCCCGTCCAACCATGAGCGCATGACGCGGCTTCGCGCCGAAAAGGTCGCGCGCATGGTGCAGGACATTCCGCCGGTCGAAGTGAATGGGAGCCAGCGGGGCGGGGAGCTCCTCGTGGTCGGATGGGGCGGAACCTACGGGGCGATCACCTCGGCGGTCGAAGAGGCGCGCGCCGACGGACTCGACGTCTCGAGCATCCATCTCCGCCACCTGAATCCCTTTCCGCAAAACCTGGGCGAGGTGCTCCGGGGATTCCGGCGCGTGCTGGTTCCCGAGCTCAACCTTGGCCAGCTTGCCATGCTGCTGCGCGCCGAATTCCTGGTGGACGCCGAGAGCCTCTCGAAAGTCCAGGGCCAGCCGCTCAAAGTCGGCGAAATCAAATCCAAGATCCAAGAGCTCGTGGGGGCGCAGACCCCCCGGGAGGCGCGCTCGTGAGCGAGATGCCGGCGGTTCTCACGCGCAAGGACTTCACCTCTGATCAAGACGTGCGCTGGTGCCCGGGCTGCGGTGACTACTCGATTCTTGCGAATGTGCAGAAGGTGATGCCCGAGCTCGGCGTTCCGCGCGAGAACGTCGTCTTCGTCTCAGGAATCGGCTGCTCGAGCCGCTTCCCCTACTACATGAATACCTACGGATTCCACACGATCCACGGGCGCGCACCGTCCTTCGCAACCGGCATCAAAGCGAGCCGGCCGGAGCTCTCGGTCTGGGTCGTGACCGGCGACGGCGACGGGCTCTCGATCGGCGGCAACCACCTGCTCCACACCCTACGCCGCAATCTCGACCTGCAGATCCTGTTGTTCAACAACCGCGTCTATGGCCTTACCAAGGGCCAGTACTCACCGACCTCGCGACTCGGCATGAAGACGAAGTCCACACCGCAGGGCTCCGTGGACTACCCCCTGGACCCGGTGAGTTTTGCGCTTGGGGCGGGTGCCACCTTCGTTGCACGCACGGTCGACGTGGATGCCAAGCATCTCCAGGAGATCTTGCACCGCGCACATGCCCACAAGGGCACGGCCTTTGTCGAGATCCTGCAAAACTGCCCGGTGTACAACGACGATGAGTGGGGAGAGGTCGAGGACAAATCGACGCGGCTTGAGGCCGGGCTCCTGCTCGAGCAGGGCAGGCCCCTCGTCTTCGGCGCCAAGGGCGCGCGCAAGGGCATCCGGATCGAGCGCGGGATTCCGAGCGTGGTGCCTCTGCGCGACGACGAGGACCCGGAGGCCGCTGGCATCGCCGTCCACGACGAGAGCTACGAGACCCCGGCCTACGCCTTCGCGCTCGCGACCCTCGTGCGTCCGGAGTTCCCGATCCCGATCGGAGTGTTCCGGGCGGTGGAGAAGCTCTCCTACGAGCGCCTGCTCGAGGGGCAGATCGAAGAGGCGGTGGCAAAGCGCGGGAAGGGCGACCTGCAGACGCTGCTCCGCTCCGGCGACATCTGGACGGTTGGGGTCTGACCTCCGCGGGGACCGCGGCACTCGTCCGCATTCTCTCGGTCGAGGCGGAGTACCACGCCGCCGGGGCGGCGGAATCCTTTCACCGCGCAGGCGCCCTCTTCGTGCGCGACGCGCGAACCCCACAGATCTACGATGCCAACCACGCCCGCCTGGTCCGTACCGACGAGGCCGGGGTTGACGAGCTCTTGGGAGCCGTCGACGCTGAGCTCCGCGCTCGCGGCCACCGTGCTTCGATCCGTCTCGATCCCCTCTCGGTGCCCCCTTCGCTTGAGGCGCGGCTCGCGCTGGAGGGCTGGGAATGCGAGGAAGGCATCGTAATGACACTCGAGGGCGAGCTGCGCAGGGACACCCGCGAGATCCGCATTCGCCAGCTGGAGCGTGAAGCGGAGTGGGCAGCCTATCTCTCGCTCAAGCTGAGCGACGACGGGGCGCCCTGGGTGCGGACCGTCGGCCAACAGTGGGTCGACACGATGCGCCGCAAGCGGCCTCGCGTCCGCACCTGGCTTGCCTCGCGCGGAGGCTCCCCCATCGGATTTTTCTCGGAATTCGTAGAGGGCGGCCTCGGTCTGCTGGAAGACCTCTACGTCCATCCCGCCGCACGGCTTCGCGGCGTCGCAACGATGCTCGTTGCCCACTGCGTCTGCGAGGCGCGCCAGCGGGGTGCGCAGGCAGTCTTTCTCACGGCTCGCGCCGCAGACACCCCCAAGCAAATGTACGCGAAGCTGGGATTTCGCCCGGTTGCAATCACACAGCATTGGCTTGCGCCCAGGACGCGCGCGGACGAGAGCTAGAGCCGAAGGGAGGCGGAATGGATCGCGAGAAGGTCCGAGCGTTCATGGAACAGTTCATGGGCATGACGACGAACGCCGCGCTGCTCGCGGTCACCGAGGTGGCGGGTCGCACAGGCCTGCTCTCGACCCTCGCGGGGCGAGGGCCGCTCGCGCTCCGCACGATCGCGACGGAGTCCGGACTTCACGAGCGCTACCTGCGTGAAACTCTCTCCGCGCTCGCCGCAGGCGGAATCCTCCAGTACGACCCGGCGGGCGAGACCTTCGAGCTCACTCCCGAGGTCGCCGCCTGTCTCGCGGACGAGAAGAGCCCGTTTTTTCTGGGCGGCTGGACCCAGTTTCTGCCCGCGCTCTACCGGGCGATTCCCGGCGTCGCACGGGCCATGCGCGAAGGTGGCGGCGTAAGCTACGCGGAGTTCGGAAGCGAAGCGGTGGAGGCCATCGACCGCGCGAACAGTCCGGGGATGCGTGTACTGCTGACCCGCAAGTGGCTCCCCAGCTTGCCGGACGTCGTGAAGCGCCTCGAGCAAGGTGCACGGGTGGCGGATATCGGGTGCGGCTCGGGGACCTCGACGCTCACGCTTGCGAAGGCCTATCCGCGCTCGGAGATCACCGGCTACGACATCGATGGCACAGCCCTCGCGCGCGCGCGCTCGGCGGCCGAGCGTGAGGGTCTCGCGAATGCCCACTTCGAGCAGCGCTCGGCCGAGGATCTTCCGCAAGAGCCGCGTCTCGATCTGGTGACTGCCTTTGACGTGGTACATGACCTCGCCCGGCCTCGCGCGGTGTTGCGCCGGATCCGCGAGGCGCTCGCTCCCGAGGGAACGTTCTTTTTGGTGGAGCCGGCCGCGGGTGACAGCTTGGCCGAGAATCTGGGTTCCGCTGGCGCCCTGCTCTATTCCATCAGCACGCTCTATTGCATGACGGTATCGCTCTCCCAGGGGGGTGAGGGCCTCGGCGCGGCCTACGGCCCGAAGCGGGCCGAGGCGCTGTGTCGCGAGGCGGGATTCGCGAGCTTCCGGCGCCTCGACGTCGACAACCCCTTCAACGCCTTCTACGAGGTCCGACCCTAGGTCGCCGCAGCGAGCCGACTCTCAGGGGGAGCTCTGCGGGGTTCAACACTCCGATGCGTATTTTTTTTGGCGATACGGCTTTCCACACGGCCGTCTCCCAAAAAGAGCGCCACCCACGGAACATGCATGCTCCCGCAAGGCGCGCACCCACTGCTCGTCCTGTCCGAGCTCGAGAATCTCCCCCTTGTGATCGGATCGCCGCCCTCCCGTGAGCCCGAGCGCCTCGTGGTATCGTGCGTGCACGATCGAGGAGGTGAAGATGGTCGCCGCAGCAGAGTCCATGCTGGAGCGCAGCCCGTACCCCGAAGGATTCGATCGCCCGAGCGGTCCCGAGATCCTCGCCTCCGACCTTCCGGTGATCGTATGACCGAGTTCTGCACCACACGCCGGGAAGGCCACGTCTTCACTGTGACGCTGAACCGCCCGGAAGTGCTGAACGCCCTCCATGCCGCGGCGAACCGGGAGCTCGCTCGCGTGTTCGATGCGTTCGAGGCGGACCCCGAGCTTTGGGTGGCCATCGTGACCGGCGCCGGGGACAGGGCCTTCTGCGCCGGGAACGATCTCAAAGTGCAGGCCGCGGGCGGAGAGCTCGAATTTACGAAGGCTGGATTTGGAGGCCTCACCTCGCGCACGACGTGCGTGAAGCCCCTGATCGCAGCGGTGAACGGAGTTGCGATGGGCGGAGGCTTCGAGATCGCGCTTGCCTGCGACCTCATCGTGGCCTCCGAGCGTGCGGTATTCGCTCTGCCCGAACCTCGCGTAGGCCTGGCCGCACTGGCGGGAGGGATCCACCGGCTTGCGCGCCAGATCCCTCTTAAGCCTGCGATGGGTATGTTGCTCACCGGCCGCCGCGTAGCCGCGCAGGAGGGACACGCCCTCGGCTTCGTGAACGAGGTCGTGCCGCATGACGAGCTGCTCGTGGCCGCCCGACGCTGGGCCGACCAGATCCTCGAGTGTGCGCCGCTCTCGGTCCGCGCGACCAAGCAGGCGGCGATGGTCGGCCTCGATGCACCAACCCTGATGGCTGCGATCGGCGGCCGCTATGAGCAGATGGGTGCCATGCTAAAAAGCGAGGACTTTCGGGAAGGTCCTCTAGCCTTCGCGGACAAGCGCAAGCCACGATGGACAGGGCGGTAGGCCACTCTCTGGGGGCACCCTCCCTTGGCGATCCCAGCCCTCGCGGACCCATTGCCGGCCCGCGGCGGGGGGGGCTGGGCCACGTGGGCCCTTTGGACTCCTTCGCCGCGTCCCCGCTACGATCATCGGTACACCACCGCGACTCGATGTTGGGAGACTCGACCATGACGCTTGCGACGCTGATCGTGGAGGAGAGCGAGGGCGTTCTTCTTGTCCGCTTCCATCGGCCCGCGCAGCGCAACGCGTTCAACAACCGAATGTACGATGAGCTGCGCGACACGCTCGCAGAGGCGCAGCGCCGAAAGGAAGTGCGCGCCGTCGTTGTCACGGGAACAGGTCAAGCCTTCTCCGCGGGACAGGATCTCTCCGAGATGGCGAGCCCGCCGGCGGGGGACGGGGCGCCCCACGGCTTTGGCCCGTTCATGGACCGGGTCTGCGCCTTCGACAAGCCGCTTCTCGCGGCGGTGAACGGCGTTGGCGTGGGAATCGGCCTCACCCTCCTCTTGCACTGCGACCAGGTCTTCATCGCCGAGGGCGCGCGCCTGCGCGCTCCCTTCGTCACGCTGGGGGTCGTTCCCGAGGCGGCCAGTAGCTACCTCTTCCCGCTTCTCCTGGGCTTTCGCAGGGCGGTCGAGGTCCTCTACACGGCAGACTGGATCGACGCGCGGCGAGCGGTCGAGCTCGGGATCGCGAATCGCCTGTGTGGGCCCGAGGAGCTTCTCCCGGTGGCTCTCGACGCCGCCCGTCGGTTCGCGAAGCAGCCGCCCGAAGCGCTCCGCCATACCAAACGTCTGCTTCTTGCGACGCGGGAAGAGGCCCTGCGCGCGGCCCGCCAGCGTGAAGACGAGGCGTTCGCCGTGCGCGTCGGGAGCCCGGAGAATAGGGAGGCGATCCAAGCGTTTTTCGAAAAACGTGCGCCAGACTTTACAAAGCTCTAGGTCGCGCGCCCCAATCGGTTAGTGCGGGCTTCGCAGGATGTACTCGCTCATCACGGCGGTCTGGATCCGCTCAAGATCGAGGAAGGTCTTGCAGTCCTCCAGCACGCGCTGGATGTTCGCCTTCCAATCCCCCGACACGCCGTAGAACCGCGCGGGATCGATCAGGTCCTCGGCGCTTCGAAACTGCTCGTCCACGATGCCCTTCCAGTCCGGCCCCTCCGGCGTGAGGCGGCGCGCCACGACGTTGCGCACGTAGCACCACATCGGATGGATCTCGAGAGAGAGCGGGGTGTGCGAGCCGTGCCAGCGCTCGATGAACTTCTCGTAGCTGAGGCGCTCGGGCTTCTCAAAGAGCGTGACGAGCTTGACGCCGGGGGTACGCTCGCCGTCCGACCAGGTGCGCGCGTCGTAGTCGCGCGGCACAGATTCTGTCACGAGATATCCAGCGAGGCGGGCGCAAGCCTCCTTGAGCGCCCGCTCCACGCTTTCGCGCTCATCGACGCACGCGAGCCATACGCCCACGGTCGCAGCCACGCTCGCTGTCTCATCCCGTACCGGCACCGTCCCGCCGAGCTGTGCGTCCACGTCGGCGACATTCACCGTCAGGCCGCGAGCCCCGGCGCGCAGAATCCGAGGCGCAGCTTTTTCGAGGAGCGCGGCGCGAAACCTCTCCACCGGGGTTCCCGTTGCCTTCCACAGCACGTACTCAAGCTTTTCCATGCACCTCCCCTTTTCCTGCGCGCCGTGCGCCAGCGAAGTTAGTTCCGGACCTTCGCGATCACCTCGTCGGCGAAGCGGCGCAGCCCCGCAAGTTTCCCTTCGAGGGCGTCCATGCCTCCGCCGTACAAGAGCCACGGCATGGTGGTGTAGTGCGTGACGCCGAGATCTGCGAGGCGCCGAATCCCGTCGGCGTCGAAGGCGTCGGAAGCGGCGGCGATGATCGAGAACTCTTCGTCTGCGCGACCCGCCTCACGGCGATACTCGCGCAGCCGCAGAACGATCTCTCGCAGCTCGGCAGTCGTGTGGATGTCGGAGATCCAGCCGTCACACAGCGTGGCGGCCCGCCGGAGAGCGACCTCGGACAGGCCTCCCGCGTACAGGGGAATGGGATGCGGACAGGCGGGGCTCATCTGCAGCCGGTCGAATTCGTAGAACCGGCCGTGATGCTCCACCATCCCACCCGCCCAGAGCTTGCGCATCACCGCAATCATTTCATCCGTGCGTCGGCCGCGCGTCTTGAAGTCCTGTTCGAGCAGCTCGAACTCGTCTTCCATCCAGCCGACACCGATCCCGAGCGCCACGCGGCCGCCAGAGATGAGGGACGCCGTGCCCACCGCCTTGGCTACGAGGAATGGGTTGCGCATCGGCAGAACAAAGATGTTCGTGAAAAACTGGAGCTTTTCGGTGGCGACGGCCATCGCGCCGATCGCCACCCAGGGGTCCGGCCATGGCGCGTCGGGCTGCCAGCGAGGCGTTCCATCCGGTGTGTAGGGATAGGGGGCTCGGATGAGCTCGGGATGCACGACGTGATCGGACACGGCGACGCAGTCCCAGCCCGTGGATTCGGCGACACGCGCGAGGGTGCAGTAGTGCGTGGGGTGGCTAAAGGCCATGGGCACCACAAACTTCACGTCAGCATCCCCCCGTCGACGCGGATCGAGCTACCGAGGATGTGTCGTGCCTCATCGCTCACGAGGAAAGCGATCACGTTTGCCACCTCCTCCGGCCCACGGAAGCCGTCGAAGGGCATGATGCGCCGGAGCAGCGTCTTGTCGGCGCCCGACGGGAAGTGAAATGCCGCGTGGATCGGCGTCTCGATGCCGCCCGGGCACACGCAGTTCACGCGAAGACCTTGGCGACCGTACTCGATGGCCAGCGCGTAGGTGAGCGAGAGGATCCCGCCCTTGGAGGCGGAGTACGCGGCCGTCCACGGATGGGCCTGGAGCGCCGCCGTCGACGACGTATTCACGATGGCCCCCTTGCTCGGGAGCAGGTGCGGGATCGCCGCGCGGCACATCAGGAAGGTGCCGGTCAAATTGACCGCCAGAATCCGGCTCCAACCCTCGAGCGTCTCTTCGTGGCTGTGCACGAAGTGGAGGATTCCCGCGACGTTGCACAGGGCGTGCAACGCGCCAAAGCGACCGAGCACAGCCTTCATCGTGCTCTCGACGGAGGCGGCATCACTCACGTCGCAGGCAAAGGCCTCTGCCTTCGGGCCGACTTCCCGCGCGGCCTTCGCCGTCGCCTCCGCGGTTTCCGCCTGGACGTCCACGCAGGCAACCGCGGCGCCGCCCGCTGCGAGACAGAGCGCTGTGGCGCGACCGATTCCCGAGCCTGCGCCTGTCACCAGCGCCACCTTTCCTTCGAATCGCCCCATCACCTGCTCCTCCTCTCAGACCAACCAGCGGCCGAGTCTACTGCCCCACAAAAGACGCATGATGCGCTGCATCTGGGAGGTGCGCGCGGCACTGTACGGGTAGTGAGCGGCAGTCTGACGCCCCCCGAAACGGTCGATCAGCACGGCCTGCAGGTGGCAGTAGCCGAGCAGTCCCTCGGGTCCGTTCACGAAGCCGACGCCGCTTTCCTTGCGCCCACCGAAGGGGGCCTCAAAGGCCCCGTAGGTCATCGTCATGTCATTCACGCACACACTGCCGGAGTCGATCTGGGTGGCGAGGCGCAGCCCGCGCGCGGCGTCCCGCGTCCAGACATTGGCTCCGAGTCCGTAGCGTGAGTCGTTCGCGAGCCGAACCGCCTCATCCTCGTCGCGTACGCGCAGGATTGGCAGGACCGGTCCGAAGGTCTCCTCCCGCATGATCTTCATGTCGTGGGTGACGTCGACGAGGACTGTGGGCTCATAGTAAAGGCCCGCAAGATGCGGGTTCCGCCGGCCGCCGCACAGCACCTTGGCTCCCTTCTCGATGGCTTCGGCCACGTGCCCTTCGATGATCTCCAGCTGGCGGGGCCAGATGATCGGTCCAAGGTCAAACTCGCCCGAGACCCCCTGACGCAGTGCGCGGGTGCGCTCGACCACGCGACGGGTGAATTCGTCCGCCACGGCGTCCACGACGTAGACGCGTTCCGTGCTGAAACAGATCTGGCCGGCGTTGAAAAAGGCGCCGGCGACTGCGCCTCCTGCGGCGCGGTCCAGATCGGCGTCGGCACACACGACCATGGGGTCCTTCCCACCGAGCTCAAGCGTGCAGGGAAGAAGCTGCCGTGCGCACGCCTCCGCCACGCGGCGACCGGTGGCAACGCTGCCAGTAAAGCTGATCTTGTCGACGCCCGCTTCGACCAGGGCTGCTCCGGTTTCCCCGTCCCCGAGCAGCACGGAGAGAAGTCCGTCCGGAAGGCCCGCTGCAGCGAAGAGCTCGCCCACGAGCGCTCCCGAACGAGGAGTCACTTCCGACGGCTTTAGCAACACGGCGTTCCCAGCGAGAAGGGCTTGTACTGTCGGATTGAGCGATAGAATGAAAGGCCCGTTCCACGGGCTGATCACGCCCACGACACCGAGCGGACGGGGCACGAGACGCAGCTGCTTCGCAAGGGCCAGGATGCCGTGGAGACGCTGCTTGCGCGGACGGAGCATGCGCTCGGCGCGTTTTGCGAAGTACGCGAGTGCGTCGCACGCCGAAAACATTTCGATCATGAGCGCGTCGGTCTTGGGTTTGCCCGACTCGCGCTCGATCACCGCAAGGTACTCTTCCTGCTTCGCGAGCAGGATCTCGAGCGCCCGCCACATCACCTGTGCGCGCTCGGCGGTAGGTCGACCCGCCCAAGCAGGCTGCGCCCTGCGCGCGGCCGCGAGCGCGCGCGCCACGTCCTCGCGCGAAGCCACCTCGATCTCACCGATCGGTTCGAGCGAGGCCGGGCTGGCAAGAGCGAGCCTGCGCCGAGCGCCGGGCGCGACCTCGATCGGAGTTACGATCGCCATCCAATCCCCCTAGCCCGGCGCCGGAAGGCCGAGCATCTTCGAAAGCAGCTGGGTCACAATGTTGTTTGTCGCAAGCGGGGAATCCGGCGGCAGTGTGCCGGCCGCGATGAAACCCTGCGCCACGCGGATCATGATCACAGCGAAGCGAAAAGCGGCGAAGACCTCGTAGTAGTCGACGTGACGCGCGGAGAGCCCCGTCTGCTCTTCCCAGCGCACGATGGTCTGCGCGCGGCTCGGGAAGCCGGCAAGACGCGGTGCGCCTAAGCCCTCGCTGTGGTGACGATCCAGAAAGAGCCACCAGGCCAGGTCCTGAACCGGATTGCCGAGGATTGCCATCTCCCAGTCGAGAACGGCGACACAGCGTCCCTGCTGGAAGATCATGTTGCCGGGTCGGGCATCCCCCCAGCAGAATCTGACGGGCTCTTGCTCGCGCGGGAGATGGGCACGGAGCCACAAAAGCGCAGGCTCGCAGCTGGGATGGCGCTCTTTACCCATGGCCCAGGCCAGAAACCGCTCGTAGTCATCGAGCTGGCGCACGAGCGGCGTATCGCCCGAGCCCGGCGTATCCACGAAGGAAAGACCGAGCGTCCGCCAATCGAGCGCGTGGATCCTCGCCAGCACCTCGAGGCCGCTCCACCAGAGGGCGCTGCGCTCAGAAGGGGCGACCTCCGTCACCCAGCCGCCGACGTGATAAGGCGGACTGTCCGTGGGGATGCTCCCCTCGACCCTCTCCATCACGAAGAATGGCGAGCCCAAGATGGCAGGGTCCTCTTCGAGCCACGGCGTGTGGGGAACCGGCACATCGGTCGTTGCGAGAATGCGTAGGATCCGGTGTTGACGCGGAATATCGTAGGCGGGGAAGACGCGATGCCCAATCGGCGCGCGACGCACCACAATCGCCTCGCGATGCTCCGCTCCCCCCTCGCGCCACGCCAAGTCGAAGAGCAGGGTGTCACTCGAGAATCCCGTGGCAGCGGAGCGCGCGACGGGCAGCACCGAAAGTGACTGCGCACTCGGCATCTTTTTGCCGAGCCAGTCCGCGAGCCGCTCTCTCTCGCGCTCCGCGTCGGCAGCGTCCGCCACGCTTCCTCCCGCGCTCTTAGCCCGCTTCCAGGAAACGATTGAACTCCACCCAGCCGAGGAGCGGCTTATCGCCGCTTTGGGGCGTCGCTCGTACGAGCGCCCGGCGATAGAGCGAACGACGCGGCGGAACGAAGGTGTGGGTGATGTCGATCTCGGCACCCGACAGGGACTCCACAACCGCAGCGAAGACGTCGCCGTTCTCGGCGACGATCGAGAACTCTCCCGAGACGGGGTGGAGGACGTCGGCTTCGGGATAGCGGAAACTGAAGTTCGCTTCTTTCACCGTCACCATCGCCTGGCGCTGGAGGTAACCGGCGGTGAAGGATCCGACGTTCGGAATCCGAGCCTCCGCGCATTGAAGACGGACGTGCTCGCCGTTTAGCACGAGGAAGGTCCACTCAAGGTTCCAGTGTCGCGGCCCCCAGGAGTGGTCGCGCTCCCCCCTGCCCGAGAACGGGCGCCGCGCTCCGCCGATCTGCATCGTGCCCTCGACGGCAATCGGCTGCTCGAAGCGGCTCGCGGGATACGCGGCCCCGGCGCCGTGGCCCGGGGCGACGCTGCGGCCGTGGGAGTGGGGCGGACCGAGCGCGTTCACCGCGAGCTCGACGCCCATGGGTAGGATCATTCCTGCGCGCTTACCTGCGACGACGCGGCCAAAGCCAGCGACCTGGAGGCGTCCTGCCTCGAGGGGCGCCTCGACATCCCATGCGCAGCGCAAGCCGAAACGGTCATAGGCAAGCCGCGCCAGGTCCCAGTCCGCAAGCGCAAGGCGAGGCTCCTCAACCGTGATCCACTCGTCCTCTTGGAAGAGGTAGAACCACAGCCATGCGCGATGCTGGTTGGGATGGATGCCGATCCGGCAGTGGCCCGCGCGCGATCCTGCCGCGTCGAACCAGTCCCAAAACCACGACTCGTTCCACCACTCCACCGCGGGATCGAAGGCATGGGGACCTTCGTCTTCGAGGCGCAACCCAAACTGCGTCAGTTCCGCGGGGGTGAAGCGATTTCCGGCCATAGATTAGAAGATGTTATAGTTTTCCTAAGCGCGCCGCCGCAAGGAGAATCCGATGGCGCCCCCCCAGCGTTTCGCGAGAGACGAGCTCGAGGATGCTTTTCGACGCTACTGGAAAACCGGGGCCGTCGGCGAGCGTTGGTCCGAGTGGGCGGACCTTTTTGCTCCGGATGCCCTCTACGTGGAACACGTCCTCGGCACCCGCCACGGTCGCGAGGAGATCCGAAGCTGGATCGTTCCGACCATGGCCAAGTACCCCGAGATCTACACGGCGTACGAGTGGCATATGCTCGACGAATCGGGACGCGTCGTTGTGTATATGCAGAATCGGCGAGACCATCCGAGCGGTACGGGGGTCATCGATTTTCCGGGCGTCACCCTCTTGCAGTACGCGGGAAGCGGCCTCTGGAGCCTCGAAGAAGACTTCTGGGCAGTGCCGCAAGCGCAGCACGCCTTCCAGGAGTACGCCGACGCCTGCAAGAAGCATGACGCAGCGCATGCGCAAAAGATGACCCGCCTCGACTGGGGGCGGGGACCGGAGTTCACGCGGGGTGCGCGTTCGTACCGCGAGCGCGCCTCGCCCGATTAGGAGGGCCGAGGCCCACAAAGCACCCCTTCGACAAATACGTCTTGTGGGTGCCCGCGGCCGACGCGTATGCTCGGGGCGAGGCCGACTTTGCGAGGGAGGGTATCCGATGGCTTCCTGGACCCTGATCGACGAAACGCGGGAGTCACGGGTCGAAACCGACGCAACCGGCGGCACACCCCTCCTCTCCCCCACAGCACTGCGCACCGCCTTCGGCTTTGAACTCAAGCCCGAAGGCCTCTGCAAAGAGGATGTCTGCTTTCCCGTTCGAGACCGCAGCGCACTTGTGCGCCCGGGCGGGACCGACCTTGCCGCCTTCGCGGACCTTCTCGGTCGACCGTTGGCGATGGATGCAGACGAACGGTTTGCCGTCCTTGGCGCTTCACCGGTCGAACGCGCGGAGCGCCTCGCGTCCCTGGAAGCGCCCGACTTTACCCTCCCCGATCTCACTGGGAAGCTCCATTCCCTCTCGGAGCAGCGCGGCAAGAAGGTGCTTCTCATTGCCTACGCATCCTGGTGAGGCTGCCGTGAGGACCTGCCGGTCTGGCAGGCACTGTACGAGGAACTAGGCAGCCAGGGGTTCGTACCGATCACGGTGGCGCTCGATCGCAACGCCGAAGATCCGCGCCCCTACATCGAACGGGCGCGCCCGACCCACCCGAGCCTGGTCGATTCCGAGCACCTGCTCGCGGACCTCTACCACATCATCAATGTGCCCACAGTCATTTGGATCGACGAAGAGGGGCGCGTGGTGCGACCGAACGACTCCCAGTTCGGGACCGATACCTTCGTTCAGTTCCACGGCAAGCACTCGGCCCCCTTCCTCGCTGCGGTGCGTGCCTGGGTGCGTGAGGGGCGCGGTGTGATGCCCATGGATCAGGTGCGCGCCCAGCAGCTGCGTCCGTCTCGAGAGAGCCAGCTCGCCCGGGC